>NZ_NMPS01000100.1:0-86366 GCF_002261125.1 Siphonobacter sp. BAB-5385
GGGGAGTACGATTCGAATCGTACTCCCCGTTTTCATTAAGATGCTTCTTATGCGTTAATGACCGTACCGCCGTTCGGGTGCAGGGTTTGTCCTGTAATGTAGCTAGCGTCTTCTGATGCCAGAAATACGTAACAGGGGCCTACCTCACAGGGTTGACCGGCCCGCTTCAGGGGTACATCCTTGCCAAACGCTTCCACTTTTTCGGCTGGGAAGGTAGCGGGAATCAGTGGCGTCCAGATGGGACCGGGAGCCACCGCGTTTACCCGAATTCCTTTTTCAGCCAGTTGTTCGGACAGTGAACGCGTAAAAGCCGTAATGGCTCCTTTCGTTGAGGCATAGTCAACCAGGGAAGGGCTACCCCGGAACGCAGTTACAGAAGTCGTATTGACGATACTGTCTCCTTCTTTCAAATGGGGCAGAGCGGCCCAGGTAAAATGAAAAAAGGAAAAAATATTGGTACGGAACGTGTTTTCCAGTTCCGACTGCGTGAGGTCTTCGAAGGATTCGTGTGGGTGCTGTTCTGCCGCGTTATTGACCAGTATATTCAGTTGGCCCAGATGCTGAACCGTCTTCTCAACCGCCACTTTGCAGAACTCGGGATGCTGAATATTCCCCTGAATGAGTAGACACTGTACGCCCTCGGCTTCAACGAGTTTGCGGGTATCGTACGCATCTTCATTTTCTTCCAGATAAACGATGGCTACGTCGGCTCCCTCGCGGGCAAAGTGAACGGCTACCGACCGGCCAATCCCACTATCGCCACCCGTGATCAGGGCTACTTTGCCGCGTAACTTGTCAGCACCCTTGTAGGAGTCCCGAATGAAGATGGGTTGGGGGTGCATATCGGCTTCAATACCGGGCTGATGCGGCTGGGTTTGGGCTGGTGTTGGTGTTTGCATAGTTGGATTATCTTTTGGTTGGTCGCATGAATTGCAAAAAAATGATACCTCAGTTTGTACTTAACAAAGGTGAAGTGAGGATTGGTAATCGGGGAAAAATTGCCACAATTTCATAATGACCTTTCAGAAGTACCCGCAAATTGCCTGAAAAGTGTTTTGGTACTAGGTTTTTGTTAAAAGGGTAGGACTTTTGAGTCCTGTTGAACGAGACGAGGAAAAGATTCACTTGTATATAAAGACCAGTCGTATGAACACCAATGAGCTTTTTATGAAATTAATCGATACTCTACCTGTACGCCGTATTGCTTTCCTGGGTGATTATTTACCGCGTCAATGTGGTATTGCTACGTTTACGCACGATTTACGTACCCACTTTCAGGAACGATACGCGGATCTTGATACGTTCGTGGTAGCGGTTGAAGACCGTCCGGGAGAATACGATTACCCTTCAGAAGTTCGCTATACCTTTGATCAGAACAGTCGTTCAGCGTACGTACAAACGGCTCGTTACCTGAATGAGTCGGGAGTTGAGGTGGTGTGCATGCAACATGAGTATGGGATTTACGGTGGCAATTCGGGTGAGTATGTGATTGATCTGCTTGATCGACTGAAAATGCCCGTGATTACAACCTTCCATACCATTCTGGAAAAACCTTCACCCGATCAGGATCGGATTTTACGGGCGATCGCTGACCGTTCTGCCTTTGTAGTGGTGATGTCGGAGCGTGGACGCCAGTTCCTGGAAAATATCTATGAAATCGAGCCCGAAAAAATTGTAGTCATTCCGCACGGCATTCCAGATGTTGCCTTTACCAATCCGGATGAAGCCAAGGCAGGTTTTGGACTGGATGGCAAAAAAGTAGTACTCACCTTTGGATTGATCTCTCCCAACAAGGGTATCGAAACCGCTATTTCAGCATTGCCTGAGGTAGTGAAGAAACATCCGGATTTGCGATATGTTGTACTCGGAGCTACGCACCCTAACCTGATTCGTGAACACGGCGAAGCGTATCGGACTAGCCTGGTTCGTTTGGCTGAAGAATTAGGCGTAGCCGAACACGTACAATTCCATAATCGATTCGTCGAAAAAGAAGATTTGCTTCAGTACCTGCAAATGGCTGATGTCTATCTGACTCCGTATTTGAATGCGGCTCAGATCACTTCCGGTACGCTAGCTTATTCCGTAGGAAGTGGAAAAGCTGTAGTATCGACACCATACTGGCACGCGGAGGAATTACTAGCCGATGGACGGGGTGTACTGGTACCTTTTGGTTCCTCAGAGGCCATCGCAGAAGCGTTAATTCATTTGTTCGATGAGCCAGACTACCGGAATAAACTTCGCAATGAAGCCTATCAATACAGTCGGCAGATGGTATGGCATGAAACCGTTGGTTCGTACCACAGACTCTTCGGTTATAGCGTAACCAACCGACTCGATCTGAATGCTGATGCCTTACCAACGTTAAAGCTGGATCACTTATACCGACTGACTGATTCTACGGGAATCATTCAGCACGCCCGGTACACCTTACCGCACCGCGAAGAAGGCTATTGTACGGACGATAACGCCCGGGCTTTACTATTGGCTTCGTGGCTTGATACGGACGGTGAAATCGTAGATGCCCGTATTCCGTGGATGATTGACGTATTTGCATCATTCCTGAATCATGCCTTCGATCCGCAGGTAGGCCGCTTCCGCAACTTCATGTCTTATGGACGCGAGTGGCTGGAAAGCTTCGGTTCGGATGATAGTCACGGTCGGGCCATCTGGGCTTTGGGTGGATTAATCGCCCGGACCCGTCGTCCCGACCTGCGGGCCTGGGCTCAGGATTTATTCAACCGTTCAATTGATAAAGTACTCGAGATGACGTCGCCCCGGAGCTGGGCCTTCACCATGCTGGGTCTTTCGGAGTTTTTACACCGCTATCCGGGCGACCGTCATAAGCAGGAACTCCGTCGAGAATTGGGTGATCGGCTATGTGCCTTATTACGCCAAACGGCTCGTCCGTACTGGTACTGGTTCGAGCCTATTTTGACGTACGATAACGCCCGTTTATCCCAGGCTTTACTTTGCTCAGACGTACCCGAGCATCAACTGGTAGGTTTGCATACACTGGAATGGCTTCGGGATGTGCAGACAGCCCCCGAGGGACACTTCCGGGCGATTGGTTCTGAAGGATTTTATCCCATGGGTAGTGAGCCTGCCGTATATGATCAGCAACCCCTGGAGGCCGCCGCTTCCATTGGAGCTTATCTGGCAGCGTATGCCTACTCGGGTCTTGACATCTGGCGGGAGGCTGCCGATACCGCTTTTGCCTGGTATTTAGGCAAAAACGATACGGGACTTGCGTTGTATGACGAGTCTTCAGGAGGATGTTACGATGGCTTACAACCACATTCGGTGAACTATAATCAGGGAGCTGAATCCTGTCTGGCTTATCTGATGGCACGTGCCGAAATTCGTGCCGCTCAGGTTCAACAGCAGACAAGCCAAAAGAAAAGCGAAAAAAATTCAGTGAAAGCTAAATAGCGATCGTTACCCGACCGTTAGTTCTTGAACTTTTCTTGTTCTCAATTTTGGCTTTTCTCAGGAAAAGTTCAGAGTTGAGAACATTCACTTTAATTGTCTCCATGACATGAGCGAATCTTTGTTAAACGTAGAACGTTATCCCCTGATCATAAAACCGGATACGCACCGGGTACTATTCCGCCCTTTTCATTTAGGAAATGAACGCATGGTACTGATCGTCAATCGTTTACTAACGCTAACCGAAGAAGAAGTAGAACAGGAGCTGGCTCAGGTTTTTCAGGAATTCCGCCACCGGCACCAGGCAGTCGAAGCTTATCTGGACCGCCGGGCCAAAGAGATTCTTTCTTTTTTCAATTTGCCGAAGGAATTAAGCCCCTTACATCAATTACTGGTTGGAGCTTATTTCACGCACGAATACGCCCTGGAAGCCGCCGCTCTGTTTAATCCTTCAATCGTCTGGCACCCCGATCAGACCAATCTTCCCGAAGGTTGCCGCCGATTTATTATCAGTTTACGAGCTACGGGAGAGGGACATATCTCCTCCATCGTCTTTCGTTCCGGATTTGTCGATCAGAACTGCGGTATCTGGCTGGATGGCCACTCGCGGTACGTAACGCCGCCTAATTCCTACACGGAAGCCCATCTGACGCTGGATGTATTCAAAAAGAAAATTCATGAACTAGGGCTGGATGATGGCTTTGCCAGTAGCATTGCCAGTCGCCTGCCTGAAGAAGTCTCGTATTCAGATGTGTACCCGGTTGTAAAAGAAGACCCCAATTATCCTACTCACCGCGTAGCGGGGGATGGGATATTGGCGTTGATGAAAGCCAACTATGAAGTACATTACAGCGATGACCGGGCCCTCAGTGAGCGAATTCTGTTCCCTTATTCTCCGAATGAAATGAACGGGATGGAAGACGCCCGTTTCGTGGAGTTCACGGAAGATGATGGTAGCAAAGTCTATTACGCAACCTATACCGCCTACAATGGACGGGTCATTTTCCCGCAGTTACTCGAAACGCGGGATTTTATGGACTTTCGGGTGAAAACCATGGCTGGTGATGTAGTCAAGAATAAGGGAATGGCTCTGTTTCCCCGCAAAATCAACGGCAAGTACGTGATGCTGGGTCGTCAGGATGGGGAGAACATCTATCTGATGGAAACCGACAATCTGTACTTCTGGGAAACGAGTCAGTTGTTACTGGCTCCCAAGTATCCCTGGGAGTTTGTACAGTTGGGTAACTGCGGTTCACCCATCGAAACGCCTGAAGGCTGGCTGGTACTGAGTCACGGGGTAGGAGCCATGCGGAAATACTGTATCGGCGTCTTTTTGTTAGATCTGGATAATCCTCAGAAAGTGCTGGCCCGACTGCCGTATCCGATTCTTACGCCCGAAGGCGAAGAACGGGAAGGTACGTACCCAACGTAGTATACACCTGCGGAGCAGTCATTCACGCCGACCGTTTACTGATTCCCTACGCCATGTCGGACTATTCAACGGGCTTTGCCACCATTGCCATGGAAGACCTGATGGAAGCCTTGCGGAAAGAAATTGCATTGGGGAAAAATGCGGAAGTAGCTGAGTTTCAGGAAAAATAATTGGGGCATAGTTTCCCAATTTTTAGTGAAAATTTCCTGATCTCCCGAACGGCACACTTTTCCTATACTACTTGACTAGAAGAATCCGTCATTCCAAAATCTCGTATCCTATGGGTAGTGTTGCACCTAACGAACTTCAAGTAATGCTTCAGCAATTGGGACAACTGCTACGGGTCGCCCGCAGCTGTCAACCCAACTTTGCTCACCTGAGCCTGGGAGCCAAAATGCCACGTTTGCGTAATCGCCTGATGCGAATCAACCAGGAAAATGGTTCGCTGGCTGATGAATTGAATATGTATACACGGCAATATGGTCGTCGGGAGGAAGAGACAAATCAAGCAGAATTGTATCCAACCTCGAATCAGATGGACTGGAACGAAGAACTGGAAGTTTGTGAACGTGGTACCGTTTCCCTGATGGATGCGTTTGAATCCGTTATGCAACATCGCTGCCTGATGGCATTTCCTGAATTGTATAAGAATCTCCATCAGCACCGTGAACAAGCCTCCGATAATTTAAACTGGTTACGTACGATGCGTACGGCTTAGTCAGTCACTTCAATAGATCAGTACAAAACCTGCTCATGGCGTTCATGAGCAGGTTTTTTATGCCTAAAAAAGGGATGGCCGGTGGAAACATTTTATCAACGGTATTGGTTGATATGTAAACGAATATTAGTTTTGCAGCATGAATTCCATGAAAGACGAATATGAACTGACGGACAAGGCTCTACTGGAACGAATCAAAAAGCTTTTTGTCGTCAATATACTGGGCCTCTCTCATCTGATTGTCCGGGACACCAATCGAGGCTTACTCAAGTTAGGTTACGCTTTACAGATTGAACAGATTCGGATTTTGATTACGCTGTATGTATTGAAAAATCCTCCTTCGCAACAGGACATTGCGAATATGTTGCAGAAGAATAAGGCTGGTATTCAGCGTTCTATACAAACTTTGCAGCGAGACGGCTACCTCAGAAGTACAACTGATGATCAGGACAAGCGAAAAAATGTGGTGGTGCTGACGCCGGCTGGAAAGTTGGTAGCCGAAAAAGCAATCGAGTCGCTGGAGCAGATGAACACCCAGATTGAGAAACATTTCGACGAAGCCGAGATTGCCCTGCTCCTGAAGATCCGTAGTAAAATCGATGAGCTGGCTCAGCAGAATGAAAAGTAATCTTCCTATTTGAATTTATTGACATATCAACAGTATCCATGAAAACGAACTCTTTTTTGATTGCAATGCTGGTGGCGGTTCTGCCTTCACTCAGCAAAGCTCAAAATGCTCAGCCCGGATGGACCTTAAAACAATGTATTGAATACGGTCTCAAAAATTATGGTGGCATACGGCTGGCCCAGTATCAGGTTGAAACGGCCAATCAGCAGGCTCGCGAAGCCATCTCACAGTACCTGCCGCAGGTTACGGGCTCTGGTAACTTTACGGACAACATCAAGCTACAGCGAAGTGTAATTCCGGCCAATACCTTTGGTAACCCCGAACCCCTGACGATCGCTTTTGGGCAGAAGTACCAGACGAATGTGGCGGCTCAGGCAACGCAGACCATCTACGATAAGACGCTGTTGCTGGGTATTAAAGCGAACGAACCGAATAAGAAACTGGCTGAACTTAATACCCGTCAGACTCAGGAGGACATCGTATACAACGTGGCCAAGAATTATTACCAGGTATTCGTTTCGCAGCAGCAGATTGCTCTGCTGAAAGATAACATGGCCCGTACACAACAGGTGTTAGCGATTCTGAAACTGCAGCGGGACAACGGTGTTATTCAACCCGTGGATTATACGAATACGGAAGTAAGCTACAACAACGCCCGTTCGCAACTGGTACTGGCCGAAAACTCGCTGGAGCTGGCCTTGAATCAGCTGAAGTTTCAGATGGGCGTATCGCAGGATCAGCCGCTGACGCTGAGCGATTCGAACATTGTCAAGCAATTGCCGAAAGTACAGAAGCAGGATTTCGATTACCACAATCTGGTCAGTTTCCAGCAAGGTGAGCGGAATCTGGATTTGCAACGCATCAATATGGAACGGACGAAAGCGGGTTATCTGCCCACACTGTCGCTAACGCCAGTTACGGTACGCTTTCTTTCTCGAATCAATTCAGTGGGGCGTTTCAGAATTTCCTCGGTTTTGGTACGGTAGGCCTGCGATTGAATCTTCCCATTTTTGACGGTTTCCGTCGGGATGCCCAATATCAGCAAAATAAACTGACGGTACTCACGCAGGAAGAGCAGCAACGACTGAATACAGAGTCCTTCAAGTTGCAGTACAACAATGCGGAATCGCAACTGGTACGAGCCAAAACGAATACGGAAAACGATGATCGGACGGTGAAACTGGCCCAGGAAGTATACGACATTACGACCCTGCAATACAAACAGGGTACGAAAAGTCTGACGGACCTGCTGAACGCTGATAAGTCGTACCGCGAGGCTCAGTCTAACTACATCAATTCACTCATTAACTATTACCAGGCTCAGCTGGATCTGGAACAATCGCAGGGTACACTCCTGAATTTCTATAATCAACTTTAGACGTCTTTCCCTAGAACCATGAAACGTACTACAATAATTGTCATTCTAGCGTTGGTTGCCATTCTTGGTTTAATCGGCTTCCAGCTAGCGTCGAACAAGAAGAAGCTCGATGAAAAGAATCAAGTGCCCACCACGACCAATGTCCAGATTCCGGTAACGGTAGCGACGGTACAGGAGGGCGACGTATCGCAGCAACTCGTGAAAACGGGGAACCTGATTCCCTTCCGGGAGGCGGACATTATGGCCACTGCCGCGGGTAAAGTATTGAAAGTGAATTTTGAACTGGGTACAGCCGTCCGGCAGGGAGCGACGCTGGTACAGGTGGACAATGAGCTGAAAGCGTTATCGCTGGAAGCTACGCAACTGAACATCGATAAGTTGAAGAAAGACGTAAACCGCTATAACACCCTGTACGCCGGTAACGCTGCTACGGAATTGCAGGTAAACGACACGAAGTACAACTACGACAACGCCGTTAATCAGGCTCAACAGATTAAAAAACAGATTTCGGATGCCACCGTTAAAGCTCCCATCAGCGGTCGGATTGTGAAGAAAAATGTGGAAGCGGGCGAATACGTCAATGTAGGTACGGTACTCGGTACGGTGCTGGACATAAACCGCCTGAAAGTACAGGTGCTCGTGAACGAAAAAGACGTGTATACGCTGAAAGAAGGTCACGCCGTGAAAGTGAGCACGGATGTATTTCCTGACCGCGTATTTAACGGTACCATCTCGTATATCGCTCCGCAGGGGGATGAGCAGCACAACTATCCCGTAGAGATCACGATTCAGAATGGTAATCTTCTCAAAGCGGGTACGTTCGTCAACGTCGATTTCTCACAAAAATCCAACCAGCGGGCTTTGCAGATTCCACGTACGGCTCTGGTGGAAAGTGTGAAAAATCCTTACGTATACGTAGTAGAGGGACAGGTTGTTAAACAGCGTAAAATTCAGGTAGGTCGCGAACTGGGTGATTTCGTTGAAGTGCTGTCCGGTCTTAACGCGGGCGAAAGAGTAGTCACCACGGGCCAGATTAACCTGAGCGAAGGCACCGCCGTACAAGTCAATAAATAGTTTACAGTTTAGCGTTTTCAGTTTTCAATGGCTAACCATGGGGAGGGCAGAAAACTGAAAACCATAGACTGAAAAACGTAAACTAAAAAGAAATGTCGATAACCGAAGTAGCCATAAAACGACCTCTGCTGGTGACTACCATCTTTACGGTACTCATCCTCTTTGGGGTCATCAGTTACCAGCAGTTGTCCTACAATCTGCTGCCTAAATTCGAGGCGAACGTCATCAGCGTTGCTACCGTTTATCGGGGGGCTGCCGCCGATGAAGTAGAAACCAACGTGACCAAACGCATCGAAGACGCCCTTTCGTCACTCGAAGGACTCGATCGGATCAAATCTACTTCGCAGGAAGGGGTTTCCTCGGTCGTCCTTCAATTGAAAAACGGAGCCGATGTAAACCTGGCCCAACAGGATGCCCAGCGGAAAATCAACCAGATTCTCTCGCTGTTGCCCGAAGATGTAGATGATCCGGTCATCAATAAATTCTCCACGGACGAATTACCCGTTCTGCGGATGGGGGTTACGGCCAAGTTGTCGCCCACGCAATTGTTCGATCTGTTGGACGAGAAACTCAAGCCCCAGCTCTCCAACGTAGCCGGGGTAGGGCAGATCAACCTGATTGGTGGTGCCGAACGGGAAATTCAGGTGAACGTAGACCCCGTGAAATTACAGGCGTACGGCATTTCCATCGGTCAGGTCTCGCAGGCCGTTTACAATGCCAACGCCAGTTATCCGGCGGGTCAGATTGAAACGCAACAGTCGCAGTATTCCATTCACTTCGACGCCACGGTACAGTCGGTGGAAAAAATGCGTAACCTGATCATTGCTCGTCGACTCGCCAGCGGTAATACGCCCGGCGGTGGTGATGTATTGTTACGGGATGTTGCCGAAGTCGTGGACGGAACGGCCAAAGAAACGGCCATCAACCACATCAACGGTATTCCTTCCATCGGGGTGCAGGTACTGAAACAGAGTGATGCGAACGCCGTAGAAGTGAGTGAACTCGTACGCGAGCGAATCGGGGTACTGGAAAAACAGTACGCTTCCATCGGCCTTAAATTCAATATTGCGGCGGATCAGTCGGTGTATACGCTGGCTTCAGCTGAGGCCGTAGTGGACGATTTATTCCTGGCCGTGGCGATTGTATCGGTCGTGATGTTGCTGTTCCTGCACAGCTTCCGGTCGTCATTGTTCGTACTGGTGGCTCTGCCTTCGTCCATTGTGCCGACGTTTATGCTGATGTATCTGTCAGGATTCTCGCTGAACCTGATGACGCTGATGGCACTCTCGCTGGTGGTGGGTATCCTCGTCGATGACTCCATTGTAATTCTGGAGAACATTACCCGACACATGGAAATGGGTAAAGACCGACGACAGGCCGCTATCGACGGACGGAGCGAAATCGGGTTTACCGCCCTGGCCATTACCCTGGTGGACGTCGTGGTATTCGTACCGCTGGCCTTGACGGGTGGTTTGATCGGTAACATCCTCCGCGAATTCTCTCTGGTCGTTGTATTCTCGACGCTGATGAGTTTAGTGGTATCCTTTACCATTACGCCGTTGCTGGTATCGCGTTTCGGCAAGCTGGAGCACCTGAAAGAAAATACGCTCTGGGGTAAAATCAACCTCGGTTTTGAACGCTTCATCGACCGGATCATTGCTTATTACGGTGGTGTACTGCAAAAAGCCCTGGGTCACAAACGCTGGGTGTTTATCATCGTCATTCTGTTGTTTGTCGGTTCAATTGCACTGGTACCAGCGGGCTTTATTGGAGCGGCCTTCATGCCTCAATCCGATCAGGGGGAAATTGCCGTGCAATTGGAGTTAGCCCCAACTGCTTCCATTTACCAGACGAACGAAGCCGTACAGAAAGCCGAACAGATTCTGTTGAAACATCCCGGCGTAACGAACGTCTTCTCGAACGTAGGGTATACAAGTAACGCCCTATCCTCCACGTCAAACAGTAACCTGGCCGATATTAACGTCAAGCTGGTCGATAAAAAAGAGCGGACGTACACGACGGATGAGTTTGGGGTTGAAATCAAGAAAGAAATCGGCAAGGTTCCGGGGGTGAAAGTAACCGTAAGCCCCGTAGGTATTGTTGGTTCTTCCGAAGCTCCCATTCAGATTGCCGTGAAGGGTACCGATATGCCCTCCATCCGGAAAGCGGCCGCTCAGGTATTGAATATTGTAAAATCCACGCCGGGTACGCAGGATGTGAAGTATTCCGTGAAAGATCCAAAACCGGAAGTATCCATCAAACTGAATCGGGAGCGAATGGCCCAACTGGGTATCAATGCTTCGGACGTAGGAATGGCCCTGCAAACGGCTTTCCGGGGCGATGACCGGGCCAAGTTCAAACAGAACGGGAACGAGTACGATATTCTGGTCAATCTCGACCGATTCAACCGCAGTAGTGCGGATGACGTAGGAAACCTGCTGTTCGTCAACAACCAGGGACGTACCTTCCAGTTGTCGCAATTTGCTCAGGTAGACGAACGGATTGGAGAAAGTGTACTGGAACGGAACGACCGGCTGTCTTCGATTACCATCAACTCGCAGGTCGTCGGACGTCCGGTGGGTACGGTAGGGGCCGACATTCAGGCGAAAATGGCCAATGTCAAACTGGGTGAAGGAATCTCGGTTCAGTACCTCGGTCAGTTGCAACAGCAGTCCGATGCCTTCGGTAGTCTGGGACTGGCTCTGATCATGGCTATTCTGCTGGTGTACTTCATCATGGTGGCTCTGTACGAAAGCGTCGTGTATCCCTTCGTTGTACTGTTCTCGATTCCCGTTGCTCTGATCGGTGCCTTGCTGGCTCTGGCTCTGACGATGGAAAGCTTAACGGTATTCTCGATTGTAGGTATGATCATGCTGTTGGGTCTGGTCGCGAAAAACGCCATCCTGATCGTAGACTTTGCCAACCACCTGAAAGCCGAGGGTAAAGAAGTAGTTGCGGCTCTGGTGGAAGCGGGTAAGGAACGTCTTCGTCCGATTTTGATGACTACGCTGGCCATGATCTTCGGTATGTTGCCGATTGCATTAGCCAGTGGGGCAGGGGCCGAAACCAAAAATGGTATGGCCTGGGTCATCATTGGTGGTCTGACGAGTTCGCTGGTGCTGACGCTCTTCGTCGTACCTTCCGTATATCTGGTAGTAGACCGAATTATCGCTCGTTTTCAGAAAAAAGAACCCCGTCCGCAGAAGCCCGAAGAGCTTACTGTTTCACGGGCTATGAACGAGTAATGGTCTGATTAACAATAGGTAACGGCTTTCCGGAATACATTCGGGAAGCCGTTTTTTTGCTCCACACTTCTGGGGAAGCGGCTACTCGAAGGTGAGGCTGGCTTGCCCCTCCGCGGATTGGTATATGGTTTTCGTATATACGTACCGTATAATCAACCCAAACGTATTTTATTATGGCAAGTCTTGCTAGTCTTTTTCAAATGGACAAGGCCGAGGGCCTTTCAGAACTATTCGTTGCTCAATTAAAAGATATTTATTGGGCCGAAAATAAATTAACGACGGCTCTTACCGAGATGGAAACCGCCGCCACGACGGATGAACTCAAAGGAGGTCTGCGTACGCACTTGGCCGAAACGGAAGGACAGATTCAGCGTCTGAATCAGGTATTCTCTTCCCTGGGTCTGGAAGCGGAAGGCGTAAAATGTCAGGCAATGGCCGGACTGGTAGACGAAGGCGAAGACATCGTTGCTGAAACGCAAAGTGGTAGTCTGACCCGTGACGCCGGTATCATTGCCGCCTGTCAGAAGGTAGAGCACTACGAAATTGCCAGCTACGGAACGCTGGTAGCCTGGGCGAAAATTCTGGGTTATGAAGAAGCCGCTCGTCTGCTCCATGCCAACCTGCAGGAAGAAGAAGCCACCGATCAGAAGTTAACGATGCTGGCGGAATCGTTCGTGAATACGACCGCTACGGCTGAGTAATAGAAATTGAGATTGAAAGGTGGATGTCCTTTTTCAAAAGGCCCGCTTTTCTCAAACGAGAGGTCCGACACCTCTCGTTTTTTTATGCCTGATTGTGCGACAATAGCTATACGTGCCGCCGAATTTTTAGGAGCGATTAGTCTGGAAAAGAGATGAACAGTCCCTGATTCTAGAATCTTATCATGGAGTTATACCCCAAAATTTAGTATCTAATTAGTGATAAGAAAGTCCAGCCCAAAACGCATGATCAGCTATAAATAGATCCCTTCTAATCCTTCCATTAAACCTCAAACACTACCCAAATCTTAAACTATTCCAAGCTCAAACTTTAACCTACAGTAACCTCAAATACTCACCCGTTCAAACATCAAATCCCCCTTCCCAATAGGCACATTTTTTTCTCAGCATAAAGCTTACTATCCAACCTCACGTATACCATGAAAAGTTTAGATTCCATGTTGTCTGACCTCTTGTCTGACAAGAAAACGGTGTCCCGCCAATTGTTTTTACGCCGGGCGGGTCAGGGACTCGCCTTGTCGGGCATTGCGGGGGGATTAGCCGCCTGTCAGATCAGCTTAGGTCAGGGCAAAACCGATGGGGTGAAGCCCACTTCGCCGCCCGCTAAAAATACGGATCCTTCCAAACCCGAACAACCCATTGAACTGGAGGCCTGGAAGGCAGAAACCGAGCAGGCCGCTGGCCCCACGCCTAGTCCGCAACCCGAAGAACAACGCGTAGGCTACGCCATTGTAGGTCTGGGGCACTTGTCGCTCGATGAAATCCTGCCTGCTCTGGCTCAGTGCAAAAAGTCGAAAGTGACGGCTCTGGTTAGTGGTAACCGGGAAAAGGCCCTGAAAGTGGCAAAACAGTACGGCGTTCCGGAAAAGAACATTTACAATTACCAGACCTACGATCAGCTAAAAGATAACCCGGAGGTACAGGCCATTTACATTGTACTGCCCAACGGACTGCATGCCGAGTACACCATTCGCGGAGCCAAGGCGGGTAAACACATTCTGTGCGAAAAGCCCATGGCCAATACGCCCGAGGAATGCCGTCAGATGATTGAAGCCTGCAAACAGGCCAACCGCAAACTGATGATTGCCTACCGGATCCAGTACGAGCCTTACCACGCCATGATTCGCGATTCGATCCGTCAGAAGAAATTCGGTAAGGTAAAATTCATTGAAGCAACGAATGCTCAGTACACGGCCAATCCTTCGCACTGGCGTCACGTGAAAGCCCTGGCTGGCGGTGGGTCCTTACCCGACATTGGTTTGTACTGTCTGAACACCATTCGGTATGCCTTGGGCGAAGAGCCTACTGAGGTGATGGGGTACCAGTACTCCACGCCCGGTGATCCGCTGTTTAAGGAAGTGGAAGAGAACGTAACCTGGCAAATGCGTTTTCCCAGTGGCGTACTCGCCAACTGTGCGACCGCCTATGCCGCTCACGAAAACCGTACGTACAAAGTATTGGCCGAGAAGGGCTGGATGAGTATGCAACCCGCCTTCGCTTACAAAGGCCTGTCGATGAAACAGTCGCACGCCGAAGGACCCGTGGAATATAACGAAGAACCGAAGATCGCGGAGAAAAACCAGTTTGCTCTGGAAATGGACCACTTCTCGGACTGTATTCAGCAGGATAAAAAACCCTTCACGCCGGGCGAAGAAGGGCTTCAGGATCACATTATCATGGAAGCCATCTACCAGTCAGCCCGGGAAGGCAAACCCGTCAAACTACAGAAATACGACAAGCTCGACACCTTCCGGGGAACGGAACCGAAGCGGGGATAGGAGGGGCAGGGTTTAAGGTTTGATAGAAGTTTGATTGGATTTAAAGTTTGATGTTGGTTTAATGTTTGAATACGTTTAAATGATTTGAGATGGGATTTGTTTTATTAATGCCTTGAGATGCATGAAACTCAAACTTAATCAAACCTTAAACTCTAGTCAAACCTTCTTAAACTTTAAACGCTATCAAACCTTCTCACACCTATACCAAATAAAACGCCGTTGCAGTATACTGCAACGGCGTTTCTGTTCATGGGTTGGATAGACTAAGAGTCTTAATACGTGGTAGGCAGTGCTTTCCCGTGGATTTCGTGTCCGTTGTGGGATTCCAGTTCATCTGCGATCACTTCGCGTTCTTCCTGGGTTCTTGGCGTTACGCCAATGACAATACCGCCTTCTTTGATGCTGCTTTCGTAGTACTCCGCCCGTTCTTTCGGAATACCTGAGCCGACCAGGGCACCGATGATACCCCCCGTCAAACCACCCGCTCCAGCACCTGTAAGAGCCGCCAACAGAGGACCAGCTACGACCAGACCCAGACCCGGCAAAGCTACTATGGTACCAATCGCTGCGATGGCTCCGAGAATGGCACCAGCCGTACCACCAATGGCGGAACCGATACCCGCTTTTTCCATGGCCTTGTTACCAAGATCAGATTCATGATCACTCGTACGAAAACTTTCCTGCGTCGCGTTCGACATCAGTACCGATATATCATTCGACGAATAACCCCGATTAATCAGGGCGTTATACGCGTTTTCCGCATCTTTTGTATTATTGAATACGCCCGTCACCGCTCCGGTTCCAGTCGTCATCGTATTTACATTTTCCATGGCTTTAAGGGCTTTAAGTAGCGTTGAGGATTAAACTACATGACCATTATCTATAAACAGACGTACCAGAATAGGAAATAGAGGATAGATTTTAGATATAAGTATTTGATAGTGAATGGTTTGTGTTTTGATGACTTAATAAAAAGTAGAACGATAGTCGGGAAATACCCACTCCCCAGATCGGTTAATTATGGCCCCAATGGGGTGGGGAGGGGTAGAAGCGATAGGACTATTAAAGTTAATCTGATGCAAACGTATTGTACTAGACGAGTTAACTTAGCAAGAAAAGAACTTACCCCGCTCGCCCCGATTTGCAATCGGTACATCTCCGGTTCTACGTCTACGACGCCACTCTGACAAACCCCCAAACACAACAAAAAAGTCGGTAAATCATTGATTTACCGACTTAGAGCCTCCTACAAGAACTGAACAATAGGGAGTTTTAACGCCTAGTGAATTGATTAACAGCCATCTTACCTTATGGGTAAGTAGGGGTGTGCCCGAATTTGTGCCCGCCACTTAAAAAAATAAGGCCGTTATGATAGACCATTTCAATTTTTTTAATGAGCGATAGCTCCAAATCGGCTATGATGGGACACCCCTCAGATTTTCCCATTAACTGAGTAATGAGCTTGTCCTTCTCTTTGATCTGCTCCTTTAGAAATTCGTTCTCTGCTTTCCACTCCTGAAAAATTCGTTCGAACTTATCAGCTATGTCTTCGCCGAACGCAGCTTGGCTTTTACTGCTATGTTCGTTCGGATTACTGTGAAGTTCTGTAATAGGCACATCCAAAACTGCAGATATCTTTTCTAATAAAGATAGATCAGTTATAGTTTGCCGCTTAAAGACATCGTAAACCCCTGAACGAGTCATACCTATTTGATCCGCAAGGGCTTGGGCTGAGATTCTTTTTTTTTCAGTCAATCCCTTGATTATCAAACCTGTATGAAAATTATGAATATTTTTCATAAAATTATTTACAGTTTGTTATTGTAAATTACAGTACATTACTGTAATATTGAATCGTATTTCAACGGAAATATAGACGCAAGGCGGCTGAATTACAAAGATTTTCTGTACAAATGACAAATTCCGAGGCTGGAACGGTCGTATCAAGGGTTGAAAATCCTTTACATGACAAGCATTCCTACGTAAAAGTACTGAGTGAATTAGGGTTTGAAATGAACGGAGAGACGAACGCCTGGATTCTGGCATTCCGTAAAGTAATCGAAGGACATTTCACCTTAGAAATTCGTATTCCAAAGGATGATCCCGGGGCTTACCCTCTCCTGAATCTGACCATTAAGGAGCGGTTTGGAGAAAGAAGCCTATTCTATTGTCAAGAATTTTATAGCCTGGAGGAACTGATGCAGCTAATAAGAAGGAATGGAGTTTACCGCCAACTTATTAGCCACAAGATTGGAAACTTAGAAGAGCTCATGGATTAATACGTAGGTACGCTTCCAAGCTTTTCATCAATGAGTTTCCTGAATTCAGGGCAGCATGCGTCGATATGAGTATCCACACTACCGGAACCAAGGAAGCCAGTATGTTGAGAGAATGTAAATACTGTGTCTTGATGGCCGGGCTTACATTTCATTCCACTAAGGACTTTCTTGAAGAAATCCCGCTTAGCTCGTGCTTTTGCCTTGACATGCTCAGGGCCAGGTTCGATGACATATTTAATCATGAGGGTAGTGATTTATAGACGCTAAATAGACGCAAAATAGCCAATAATTCCAAGCATGGAAAATGTAAGCGATACTGCTGAAAACTTTGAAGAAGCCGTAGTGAAATACCACGATGGTGTAATCGGAAGAAAGGGGAAAACACAATTACTCCAAGAGTATAGCTTACGTTTTCCTGAGAACGGTTCTCATGATACGCTACAGCGGTTAGTACGAAAGGAGCCAGACAAACGTATAAGAGTTCCAACGATGGAGGAAGAAGCGTGGATCATTGATACGGTAAACAGGTACTGGAAACAATACAACAAATTCAATAGAGTAGCTATCGTCTGATGTTCGAAGTCTGTATAGTAATCGCCGCCCTGTTTGCTATTTACCGAGTTGTCCGAGTATTTATAACCCTGAATTAACCTCGAAATGATTGTCCTTCACATTATCTGTAGCATCGCAGAAGCAGCTTTTGCGTTAGGTGTCTTCACCTACGTATTGAAAACAGAGCCTCATATTATTGAATGATGGAAACGCAATGGATCCGGATCGTCGATACGAATGGCCAGCCCCGTTGGCGACTCATTCAAGTCCAGGAAGAGTCGCGATTGGATGGGATTCCCAAAGCATTGGCCAGGATTGTCGGTGGTATCGATAAGCTTTCCGAAGATAGCTATTTGGCCTATTTACCCGGCGGGCAAACTTGTCCTTTCTACAGCTACAGTTGTGCCGTCCTTTGGATTGAGATTGAATGTAAAACAATACCTGTAGGATGACCGTACGCGGAAGTTTTGCAGTGTTTGACTGGAGCGGACATTAGTTGACAGGTGCAGGAGAGGGGGTTCGACACCCCTACCAGTCACAATAGGTTGGACTTGGCGGTAGAACCTATTAAGTCGAATAAACTTGACAAATCGAGTATAGCCTTTCAGGCTTCCTGGTAGGCTAATCTAGGCGGGTAGCTCAGTTGGCAGAGCATCAGGTAGTTGACCTGAAGGTCGCTGGTTCGAATCCAGCCCCGGCTGCGATAAGGGATTGGACATCACTTATCTCTTTAACTAGCCGAATTAAAGTTAAAGGTGTGGGTTAATTCAACCGGTATGGCCCTCCGGATTCCGGGGGGCCATCTTTTAAAACGTATGCAACACAAGGATGGATGGCCGAGTAGGTAAGGCCTCTGGTTCTGGCGGGCCAGATGATCGCGGGTTCGAACCCCGCTCCATCGCACCACCGAAGTAGGCACCAGCCGTGGGGTCACACCCGCTTCCACCGCCGGACGGCCCGAAGCCCGAAAGCAAAATTAACGTATACCCCCACCCGTTCGGGTTGGGGGTTTGGGGGGACTTTAATTTTTTCGTTAGCCATGCACGTTCCAGAATGGATTGAAGTACGCGAATCAATCAAGCTCAAAAGCGAAAACATGGGCGAATTTCTCGTTCCTGAAGGCTTTTACTTTCGCCTGGATGGCGACAGATATTACCTGACGAACGGGGATGGAGCTGACTTTGAACAAGGCTACATCTACTTGTATGAGGTACTGGTACTAGGCTTGAATACGGGCCATTTGTTCGATTGCTCGAGCGGAACGTACCAGGCTTTCAAAAAAGCACTTGCGAAGGTACGGGAAGCCCAAAAAATGTACTTCAGTCGGCGATCGAAACCCCTTCTGGACCTGGCCAAGGCTGAAGAAAAACGCATGGACGACTTGCTTGCGATCGTCATGCATTCACACCCCGACGAACTCATTGTAGGCGAAGCTTTAAAAATGAGAATGTTCCAGAAGGAATACTTCAAAACTGGTTCATCCTACGCTAAAAGCAAAGCCATCGCTTTAGAAAAAGCCATCGACAAGCTATTGTCAGAAGAATCTTCCCCCAAGACTGAAACTATTCAAACTAGTATTTTCAAGTAAAGTATGTACGCTTTTCCTGATCCGCTGGCCGCCAGAAGCCGCTGGAAAACCACCGCCGATAGCCTTAATGCTCAGCAGCCAAAGGAAGAAATTATCCAGACGTTTAAGGATGGACGTACCCGGGTTCGGGTACTCCAGTCTAAAGCAGTAAGTGGTAGCGTCCGGAATACCGGCCGCAATTTGATCAGTCATTACATTGGCCATCTTCACCGTACCCACCGGGCGTTGGGCGATAAGGCCTTCGAAGGGGGTGAACCAGGACTTTTAACCAACCGCGTCGAATTAGCGAAGCTATGGGGCTGTTCTGAGCGTACTGCCTATGCTCATCTGGAGAAGTTACGGGAAGCAGGTCTCATAGAGAGCCGCCGCTTTCGCGGCACCCGGGCCGACTTCGAAATCTACTTATCCACTGAAATTCTGTTTGGACGTAAAGAAGGGGAAAAACGTGTGGAAAGCCCTGTTTTTCAAATGCCTACAGCGGCCACCCCAACTCAGATTTTGCAAAATTTGCCGCTTAATAATGCCAGCATAAATCAAGGTAACATAGAAACAGAAATAATAAAAGGAAGTGGAAAAGTGGAAAACAGGGCAACTAATCAAGGTAACACCCTGCAAGGCAACAATAATCAAGGCAACACCGAACGGCAACAGCCTCCCTTAAAACCGGCAACAACCTCGCAACTCATTGTCACAGTGACAAAGGGGGCCGGGGGGACGGCGGCCGGCTCTGTGGATAACTCCAGACCAGGAAAAGGCCAGCGTACTGCTGCTCAGCGTCAGGCTATCTTCGAGGGATATCTAACCAGCTTCTGGATCTATGCAAAGCAGCTGCTTTACTCAGGCCGAAACTTCAGCAAGATCGAAGAGAACCAGGCACTCCAGGAAATTGCCCAAGGAGTGTACCGAAATTTCAACGTGGATTTCACTGAGAAAGAGTGGGATGAGTATCAAACCGAGCTCTTTAAACGCCTCGAGCTGGCAGCCGGGTACTACCAACGCCACGCTGATCGATACCCGCCGGATCCGTACAGCAAATTCAGACCAGGTACCGGCTACTTCTGCCAAGAAAATGAACGCGGTTTCCGCAATACTGATAACTGGCTGGCCGCCAACCGTACCGCTTATCGTACGGCCTACGTTACCCAACGATTAAGCCTGGCCATTCGCCACCTCCAGCAACACCCGCAGGGCCGTGCACCTAAACGCCTGCAGGCGAAGACCTACCTCGAGGCTTTCCGTTACCTCGAGGATCAGATGAAGAAGTACGGACAAAATATCCATGAGAAGTTTCTCGCTGCAGCTTCAGCAGTTAGCCAGGCACCGGCTAAAACCGAGGGCTTCACAAAACGAATTCAGACAAAGAAGTAAAACCCAAACCCAATGAGTAACAGACAAGAAAAGCCAGCCTTCGACGCGACCGCCCTCAAGGCCGAAGCCAGCTTGGTAGCCATCGTCCACTTCATCGATGGTAACAAGCGGCCCTTTTATTCCGGCGACGTCCGGTACCGCGGTAAGTGGCAACATAAAAACCTTGCGTACTGGCTCCAGTACTGGAAATACCGGATCGAATTTGAGGCATGTGAGGGTTGGAAGGATAGAGTCCTGGAAGGAGCCATTTTTGAAAATCACAACGGTACCCGGGGCAAAAAAATGGCTCAATATATCAAAGGTAAAGGTTGGGTTCCCCTCGAAAATAACTAAGCCCTTGAGATCGATCCTTACCCTTCTGGCCATTGTGATCATCCTTGGCATAATCGGCGGCCTGTTAGAAGCCTGCACTCATTAAAACCAATCAATTCAGACTTAAACACTACCATGAACAAACCAGCAGTTAATCTTTTCAGAGTCGGATTTTCTTCAGAGGGAGAGCTTCCGAGCACCACTTACCTGCAGCAGTCTGCACTCATGCAGACTTTCATTAAGAATAAGATTGAGCGTAAAACAAATCCCAAAAAGACCAAGATTTCAGTCAGGTCATTATCCAAGCGGGAACTGAATGTAGCATTAGAGCTGACGTTCCTTTCTACCAGCTTCATTAATCGCCTCGATGAAGTGCAGAGTACTTCCCTTTACAGTAAAGAGGTGAAATCAGCTGTCAACACGCTGTCTACCGAGCTTGAGCAATATACTCACCGTCAAATGTGGTCTCAGATCGAAGGTAAACAGGCCAGCATTAACACCATCGAACAATGTGATCTGGGTTCCCAATTCGTTGATCGAATGTTAAGAGTTACCACCCTGGCTCAAGAATTCGACCAAGCGAAATTTGAAGCCTACGTTAACGCTATCGAGGCAGTAAATAAGCAATTCGGACTCACTTTACTCTGGAAGCACGATGATCCCAAAGCTTGATTTCAAACTTAGCCTGGGAGAGTTTGCTAGCCTCTATCAGATTTGCTACGATAGCCAGGAGGCCGTTGAAAAGAGACAAACCTTCCGTCCTGAAGCACTGATTCTTGCTGAATATGCTGACGAATTAGAAAAGCGTATTAACTCTTGGAAGGAGAGACCAGAAGGAGTACAAATTCAGTCTTCGCCTGAGCGTAGCGATGACGATCTGGTTAGATCGATCCTACTACCGGCCAGTCAATACCCTACTGGCAAAGATTGACAAAGCCCTAGTCGACAATCAATTAAAACCGATCACGATATGAACACCCATGGTACCGACCGAAAGGAAGTCCTTTCAACCGTAAACGCTGTACTTCCTGAGATTGTGGCAAATCCAGGAAAGCATAATATCAAAAACTAAGGTCACATATCTAGACCTAAATATCTCGCTAGTGATATGGTAAAAACAGCGTTTGAAATAGCTGAAAAAGTCCAGGAGGAACTAGACAAACGAACAGTGACGGTTTAATGGCCTCCGAAATTTAAGTCTTACCTATACTTCAGCTACCCACTGAAGCTTTTCTTCAAAAACCCAACTTCTAAATTCAGACAACTATGATTAACCTACTGATCGCAGGAGGTTTCCTGCTCTTCATTGCCCTGATCTTAGTCCTAACCACTTTAGGAGCCGAATTCCTTCTCAAAATCAACTCGATCAACCCATGGAAATACTAGTTCCAAAATCTAAGCTCGAAGAGATGATGTCTATGGTTTCCTGTGGGATGATCAGCGAACGGAACCGAATTCAAGGTACCGTGCTATTCCAAAAACAAGAATATGCCTTGACTGGATCTTGTAGCTCTGCAAAGGATGGCATCATTTCAGTTGATGGATACAAGGCTATGCTATTGAACCAGTACCGGGGATCAATTAAACCACTGGGCTATAGTGAACACAGCAAGGAAATTAATGAGGGAAAAAGGGAACGAAGCTACCATGGTCTTTTGACCCGGGATGGAGATAGGTTGATAGTGCTGGAGGGTCCGCGAATCACTTTTAAATCCTTGCCTACCGGTGACGATCAGCTGACCCTATTCTAACAAAAAAGCCTTCGGACCCCTCCGAAGGCTTAAAACCCAACCCTAGGGGTTGAATTCAGACACTGCAAATGTACAAAAAATCTTTTTTGATAATTCATTATTTTATATTAAGGCCAACATAGCTATTATCATTGTTAATGATTTAATAGTATATTAAAAAATTTAATTAAAGTAAGACTAATATATGTACAACTTCTATTTTCATTCAGGTGAGCTTGCAAGTGGAACGGGAACCGACTGGAATAGTATTTATTTCCAAGTTGCAGGAGGAATTGTAGGGGCATTATTAGGAGCTCTTGCTTCACTATTTGTTTATCATTTAGGACAAAAGGCGGAAAGAGATAAAAGATTAATTGAGTCGATTGAAAAATCGAAGCAGGCAGATCAATTAGATTTTGACAAACTAATGTATTTTAATCATCTAATAATAAATTCATTTAGTCATGTCTCCTTGCTTGCACTTAATGTTAAGAAAGCAACAGAGAAGTTTAAAGAAAGCAACAAGACCCAGGCCCCTCTTATCTCTATAAGCTCTGGGAGAACTCTAAAAAGATTAACTAGTAAAATTGATCAAGAAGAATTATACAAAGTTTACACTAGAAATATAAATCACTCAGATATTGAGCAGATTTTTATAATGTTCGATTACTTTGAAGATAAAATTATTGAATTCGAAGGAGTAATTGACAAAATGATTCATTCTGTTCATACTCGTACTGTTCAATTTGTTTCTATGCTAGAAAGTCTTAATAATGAGTCAGTTAGTCTTTCAATATTCTTGGAATCTAATGATGCAGGTGACGAATCTCTAGTAGCTCTTAATCAGAAATTCGCAGAAATTAAAAGTAAACAGTTCGAGTCAGGATTAACTGCAGAGATTGCAGAGTATATGAAACAATATGTTGAACCGTTATCAAAATGGATAGAATCATTGGAGGGAAGTTCATTAGATATGTATATTTTTAATATTTCAAAAGCTATAGAACAGGTTTTTAAAAACTATAATGCACTAATAAGACATAATGAAAGCTACATGGAAGACTTAACTGAAATTGGAACTGACTTGCAAAGTGGTTTAGATAATATGAAACCTGGGTTAGAACCTCTAGCTAATTTTTTGAGAGCTAAAAATCAATCTTTAAAACGTAATTAGCCAAGCAACTCCTGCTTTGAACTAATTAACGTAACATCAAGAAAACCAGACATTTATCTGAAAAGAAAGTGTCGCAACGACTTGCATGTCGCGACACAAAGTGCGTGCTTTGAATCATCAAACAAACAATATAACACGCAGTAAATCAGATGAATACGCAAGTAATTTTAACTAACAACGCCTTAACCAAAACTGAAAAAATTCGCCAGCTACTGGCCTTAGGCTTAAGCCGTAGAGAAGTAGCCGACCTTACTGGAGGTAATTACGGATTTGTACAAAACGTTTTCGCTAAATACTGGCCAGAACGAGTAACCAGCAAAAAGTCTTTCACCTTCACCACCTTCAACCGGAAGTTTGGAATTGAAATTGAAGCACACGGCGTAAACCCGGTACAGCTGGCGGCCGCTTTAAGAAACGCCGGAATTGAATGCCGGACCGAAGGATATAACCACACCACCCGAAACCACTGGAAAACGGTATCAGACGGAAGCGTACAGGGAACGGATACTTTCGAATTAGTAAGTCCGATTTTAGAAGGCCTCGAAGGCCTTGAGCAAGTAAAGACGGTTTGCAGGGTGTTAAGCCAGCTACGGGCAAAGGTTAATAAGACTTGCGGCCTTCACATTCATTTTGACGCGGAAGGCTTCGGAATTGAACAGATGAAGAATACATTAATTAATTACGCTCATTACGAAGGCATTATTGACAGCTTCATGCCCCTAAGCCGCCGGGAAGATTCAAATAGATACTGCCAGTCAGTAATTACCCTAGCCGGACGGGTTGGGCAAGCCAGCACCATCCGGGAGCTGATTAACCTCCAGCACACCCGGTTTCAAAAAATCAACCTGCAGGCTTACCTTCGCCACCAAACGATTGAATTTCGCCAGCACTCAGGAACGGTAGAATTTGAGAAGATTTCCAACTGGATCCTGTTTTTGCACAACCTGGTTGAGTACTCAAAAAAGAAGCAAGTAACCCGGGCCGAAGCCAACTTTGAAAGCCTGCAGAAATTTCAACAGCCCGAAATTATTAATTACCTTCAAACCCGCATCAATCAATTAGCGGCCTAATGGTATACGAAACCGAAGACGGGGAATTACTCAAGGGTAATTCCCCGACCGAAATACTAGAAGACCTTCGCAATGGCAGCCGGTTTGCGGCTGATCAGGAGCTGGAGGCTTTCCTAGATAAGTTTGTAATCCGGATCCACGAGTTTTACGGCACACTCATCACCAGCCGTGACCATGCTCAAATTGTAAGCGACTTGGTCACGATTGGTTATCTGAGCCGGAAAGAGTAGCGTTATAGTTTTATTAGTTTGTTTGATAACCTTAATCCCAAAGTGTATATATATACTTTGGGATTTTTTATGTAATAATTAACCACACACATATGACAACTCAAGAAAAAATCTACTTAGACCACGTACTACATCTGGCGAGAGAGACAAGGCAACCCGCTGAATATTTCGTTAATCCATTGAATAATCTGTTAGCAAGTGCAGAATTTCGAGTTACAAATTACATGCTAGATCCGGGACCAGTCTACAGGGCTCAATCCTTTAGAGCTACAGGGTTAGAAGACGTGCAAAGAGAGTTTAGCAATCCCAAACGCTTTTCATACCCTTCAAAAGAAATACTTGAGCGGTTTGGTAAACCAGGACGATGTAATACATTAAATAAACCAGTCTTTTACGGCAGTGATGATAGTGCAATTGGTGTTTTTGAGATAAGGCCTCAAAAAGGTGAATATGTTGTTAGATCATTATTTGCTCCTAAAGTGAATAGCAACGATGAATTACATGTTGTGGTCTTAGGCTTTAACAAAATAGTAGAATCATTGGGACAACATGATTCAAGATCGGGAATATTAAAAATGTTACAAGAAGACCCAATAAGGTTTACTACCGAGAGAGACCATACTAATGCTTTGGATAACTATATGTCGGAATGGTTTCTAAAAGAAGTGAATGATGATAACAAGTATTACTACAAAATAACAACAGCACTTTACGAATTATATGTCAACAGTACATATGATACTACTAAAAGAACATTCGATGGAATAATTTACCCAAGTGTTGCAGGTAGGTTTTCAGGAGTAAATTTTGCTTTTGAAACCAGTTATGTAGATAGAAACTTGGAATTAGTTGATGCTGTAATCTATCAAGTAGAAGATGTTCTGCCAGGTGATAATCTTAAACTCAGGGTATATTCAAAGATAGATAATATTATAAATGACACGGTGACATGGATGGATGCTGATGATAAAGGTAAAATTTGGGAGTTTTGTCCTGATACTCCTGTTGTTTACAGTTAAGAAATAACGAAGGCCCTAAGATATTCTTAGGACCTTCGTTATTTCTCGTCCTTTCCGCTTGCCTAATAAGGTAAGAATATTGGCCTAAAAAACACCCATGGCCGATAACCCCCAACAACTTACCACGCTGGAAGAAATCGACTCCCATATCGATTCTCTGCTTCCTGACAACGACCAGCAATTTATCACTCCGCAAGATGCCCGGGAAGTGTGCAAAACGATCGCCCGTCGGATTTTTCTCCAGGATCACAAACCCTTAGCGGTCGGGAATGACAGCAACGGACTCAAGGTCGATGCCTTAACGCAGCGTATTGAGTTGGTCCTGGCTTCACCAGATAGATCTGGAGCTTTGTCGGCTCTCAAAGCAGCCATGCTGGAGGAACTCGACTCGTACATGCCTTACCTGATTGAAACGGTAAGTACGCATGCTGAAGCTCTTTCTAAAGCCACCGGCACTCGTCGAAGACAATTCCTTGTGCTAAACGACGAAACAGATTCCGGTCAGAGAAATCGCTACTACTACGAAGGTATTCCCGGTGAACTTGAATTTTCCCTGTAATGATCAGCTACCGCAAACTACTCTTTTGGTGCTGTCTCATCACCCTGGTGACTGGCCTGGCCATCGGCACTATCGTCACTCACAGCGTCACCAGTAAATCGCTCAAACGCCGGCACGAAAAAGCAATGCAGGCGGCTCGCGATTCAGCCCGAATCCTTCAAGCTCAATTCGATAAAATTCAGTTTGCTGGCAGCCTGGCTGCGAAGGAACTCCAGATCACTCATCAAAAGGATGAAAATCTCACTCTACAAGCTCGCATTAAGTCTGATAGTATTCAGCACTTGTCAGATCTCGAAGCCGTGCGTGGCATCAACCGGTACATCAAGGGTAAGAAGTGATTCGATTCCGGACGTCCGCGAAATGGTTTCCAATGCCCGGGCGATCCTGGATAGCCTGATGCGTTTCGAGATCGCCAAAAAGCGTATCGAAAACCTGAACATTCAGCGGCTCCTGCTCACTACGGAAAAACAGGGACTCTTGGTCGAAAACCTCCAGCTGAAGGAAATCAACACCAGACAAGCTGGCCAGATCCAAGTGCTAAGCGAGGACCAACGAAAAACGAAGCTGAAGCTTTTCTGGGCCAACCTTGAAAAATGGCTTTGGCAAATTACTGCAGCTGCTGTTGCCGCCTATCTCACGCACCGAACCTTAAGTCCCTAATCCAATATGCAACAATTACTTGGTAACGATAAGCTTCAAAAGTACCGCCTTTTTTATACCGGTGATTACCAGCTTACAAAAGACGAAGAAGATTACCTGGCTCGATACGAGGATATCCAGGACAAGCTTACGGATGACGACTACACCCGATCGGACGTCGTGAAGTACGTAATGAAACGGTACGGGGTCACCAAACAAATGGCGAACCGTACGGTAAACGAAGCCGCCGATCTGTACGGAAGCATGGTCGAAATCCACCGCAAGGCCGCTCGTAGCTTTCAGATCGAAAAACTCCAACGAGCTGCCTCACTTTGTTTGAACCCAGGTACTGACCCGGAAACAGGAGCCGACCTTCCCCCTGATCTGAGCAACTATGAGAAGATCATGAACCAGATCAACAAACTCCAAAACCTCTATGAGCCTGATCCGGAAAAAACCGATGATCCAGCCGCTTATGAAGTTCCACCAGCATTTATTTATTCAGCCGTAGAAGATGTCGAATATGAAGAAGTCGATCCCGAAAGCCAGGACAATTCGGGTCAGTCGAGCACAAAAGCAATTTCTGGCGGCACGTCAGCAAAATAAGGCACTTATTGCCGGTCGGGCTTCAGGAAAAACGAATACCCTTCTTCGTTCAATTATTGAATCGGCCCTACAGTTGCATCGAGCTAAATCAGTTTTTGCGGCCGTGTCCTTTGCTACTTGTTTGGAGATTCTTTTGGAACAATCTGAGATGGTTTGGGGCGAATATGGCTTTCGTCCGTATGATCAGAAGACCGGGCGTGGCAATTATATCATGTTTAAGAAGCCACCAGATCACTGGCCCAAACCTCACTTTGCCCCGAAGAAGTACGATAACCTAATCTCTTTCATCACCGGCTACGCCCTCCAGCTACAGTCCTACGATCGTCCTAACACGAATCGGGGAAGTAACAACTGCCAGGCGTTTATCGATGAAGCAGCCTGGTTCAAGGAAGAGTGGGTGAATAAGATCCTGGTACCTTCTGTCGGCCGTACGCCGCTAGTTTTTAATAGCCCTTTGAACAACTCGTTCCAGTACTTCTCATCAAATCCCTGGCATCAGGAAGGTCAGTGGGTATACCGGTTTGAAGAGCTGGCTAAGCAGCACCCTGACAAGTATTATTTCCAGGAAACGACGGCTTTCGAGAATCCTTTCCTGCCAAAAGATTACCTCGAAAACGCTCAGCGAACCACGCCGGCACTCGAATTCGAAGTGGAGTATATGAATAAGCGTTTGACCGAAGTACCAAACGGTTACTATCCATCACTACACACGGATAAGCACATGAACCTGGCTGCTCAGCGGTACGATTACGATGATGCAACCGGTATATGGCTGGTTACTGAAGACGACTACCGGCGGGATCAAATATTAGCTGTCAGCCTCGATGCCAACGCGGGCTTTTGCTCCTGCACGCTATGGCAGGAATCACCGGCATTACAGGAGAATTGCCTCGAAGGTATGTTCGTAAAGCCCGACGTAAAAGAGAAAATCAACCTGGTGCAGAAACTGGCCTTCAAAGTGCTCGATGCGTACAAGGATCACAAGCGTAAAGAGCTGCATTTGTACGGGGATCGAAACGCCAAAAACAAATCGGCTCAGACGACTACCACGCAGTTTGAAGAGTTCGCCTCTGTGTTTAAAGCCGCCGGCTGGAAGATCATTCTTAAGGCAACGAACGTGAACTGGCCTCATAAGGATCGCCACTTCTTTATGGATCAAATCCTGAGCGAAATAAAGTCTACGATGCCGAAGGTTCGCTTTCATCCTAAGAAGTGTCGAGTGGTAATGACCTCGATGCAGCGTACGCCGATCGATTCGGATTTCTCAAAAGATAAGTCTGCTGAATCTCGGTCCGGCCCACAGGAGCTGGCTCCGCACTTTGGTGATACCGTCGATTATTATCTGACGCAAAAACACGGCCATCGATATAAACGATCAGGTAGCCTGGGTGGTGGATCCGTCATCCCGATTCTTTCAGGCCTTGATTCCATGTAAACTATGTTCCTTTTTCTACGACGTCTGTTTCCGCTCGTTTACGTGCTAAAGGCCCGTAAACGCAGGCTCAGAGAGCTCAGGAAGCAAATGCTAACTAAACACCCCTCCCAATGCAAGAATTGCTCAATGGAGTAGCCAATCAAGTACCCTACGTGATCATGTTAGGGTATTTCCTAAACATGTATCTCAAGCGACTCGATAAATACATCGAGAAAACTGACGAACTCCACGACCGGCTTTTAAAGGTTGAAATCCTACTTAAAACTGAAATCAAGAACATGCATCGCCGGATTGATGAAGACGAAGATGATGACTGATTTAGTCCTTTCCTCACCTATTGCCCTGCCTCATTTTTGAAGCAGATCATTTCCCCCAAAGCCATGACAAAAACTGAACAACAGTTAAAACAGAAAACGGGTAAGCAACTTGTTACCCAGGATCAAATTGATTTATGGGAAGCAATGGCAGATCCTGATAATCCCATTGATTCCTGGGATGCTTCTACCAACACACCCAATGCTACCAGTGTACTACTGGCCGCCAATGATACACTATATGTGGAGAAGGGAGGGGCTAGTACAGTGACGGGTAAATCGGAGACCTTTGCTGAAGGCGATCGTCTCAAGCGTATGAAATCTGGAGCTTTGAAACGGATTCCGTACAACTATACAGCCATTCAGGCTTTATTGGGGCAAGGGCTCACTAGTCTATCTACCAAAACGGATTTAATTAATTTGCTTCTTTCTGGCCCTGTTACAGAAAACCTAACCGCTTCCTTAAACTACCTTCGTTACACTTCAGATTCAGCGAGTAGTGGGAATGTCCCAACGATCGTACAATCTCAAATCAATCCTGCCAGGCTTTCGATTAAGGGATATACTGACTCGACAGCTTACCAGTTTGTTACCTATTTTGATTCTGGATTATCAGCGGCAAAAAAGGTCGTTAGTGTCACTCTTGATGCTAGTGTTCTAGCCATGGCATCTGTTTCTCCCAATCAACCCGCTATAGGTATTGCTTTTGGTACATTGGCCGCTCCAGTGGGGTATCTTTATAGGGGAAACGGGATTATTCAAAAATCAACAAAGTATGCTACCGTAAACCAAGTTGACCTTGGGCCTGACTATGCCTATTCAATAAATGATTCGGTTAAAGTAGAGCTGAGCCTGACTCAAGCTGGATCCTATCAGATACGAGTTCAAAAGAATGGAGGGGCATGGTCGCAAAGTGTGGCAGTATCGGAAGCTATAACGGGTAATTTCTTATTAGTTAATCGAGGGAGTATGGATTATCAATGTAGTCTGTCACGACTCCTGACCTCGCAGGCCAAAGCTGAAATGTATACGGAGAGTTACACTTCTAAATCAATAGCAGATAATTTATCACCTTTTACCCTTCGTTTAAACGCAACAGAAACGGCCCAAGCTTATGATAGGGATTACCTGAATTTGATGTACCCCCTTTCAAATGCAGTCAATCTCATTCAAATTACTCCCAGTTCGACTTATAGCTATTCGGTCAACTCGGCTGGTAATGGATCATATCAGCTCTTTGAAAGTTGGTGGTTTGCAAAAACGCCTAAACCCATTAATTCCGCTGGATACTTCGTTTTCAAAAACAAGACAGCCAATGGTACGCTCAATGGGAATGCCCGTTTTATTGTTATCCATAAACGGGGAAGCACTAATACGGTAGTGCTGGATAAAACTGTTGAGAACGCAGATCTATTAAAGTACAATACCGAAGGGTTTTCTGGTAATGTCGCTGATTATGAATTAAAATTGAAATTCAATCAGACCGTCAATTTAGCAGAAGGGGATATGATCTATACTTGGCTTTACATCGCAGGGGCCATGACTCACTTTACATCTTCCAATAACGCCCTGCTTGCCACGGGGGAATGGAACGATGGAACCTATTGCTATCGACGGGCTGTCACTGCCACTAATCCAGTGGTTCCTTCAGCCATCCCTGCTACTCCAGCAGGTCTGGTTACTTACAATCCGATTCACTTCTATTTTGAAGGAAATCAGCTTGAGCTTAGTCGTTTGAAAAAAGTTGAAGATCGTCTGGATGCCCTGGAAAGAACTAAGATTACAGGTAGCACTGACATTACCTTTCAAATTACAGTAGGCGGCAAAGTTTGTGATGCTCGGCTGATCACAGCTAATAACTATACTTATAAAGGCAAACCAGGCCGATTGATGATCATTGCTCATGGGAATGGTCAAAACAAAAACAATATCCCTTCGTCAGTGGCAATGGATCATTTCAAAGCCAATGGAATCAGTATTGCTATTATCAATACGCAGGATCAATCAGTAGCCCCTTACACTACGAACGCTACGGGTTGGGGTAATGAAATTGTCCAGCAACGTTTGATTGCATTGTATGAGTACGTAATGGCCAATTACAACTTTGAAAAATCGGTTATTCTGGCGGGGCAATCGATGGGCGGCTTAGCAATGGGGAATCTGGCCTACACAATGCCTTTCCCAATTCTTTTCTGTCTGAGCATTGGTGGCGTTCCTTCTTTAAAAGCCATGTTTTTGAATGGAGGGGAGAACCGTAAGGCTGGTATTCGTGCAGCTTTTGGAATGGCAACTGATGGTTCTCAGGATCACTTGCTTGATACGTTTATTCAAGGCTACGACTGGTTCTCCAAAGGCATGCTGGAAGTAGGTGGAACCAAGTTTAAAACCTTTGGCCCGCGTCTTTACATTTTCGCTGGTATGAATGACGTTACGTTTACCAATGATTTTGGTGGAACAGCTAAGTATATGGAGTTAAAAAATGCCATCAACCAGGCTGGCGGTTTCTGTCACTACGAAGAGTTCAGTGATCTTTATCATGCAGATGCTACGCTTTACGAAAAAGCGATTGCTGCAGGAGTATTTACCAAAGAATTAGGTATCCCTAAGCCATAGGTTTATAGCATTTCCCGTCCTTTCCCATGTCAAATCAACCCAATTTCGAACCATGGGAAAGGACGAACCTACGATTCAGCGTCGAAACGTTCTCAATGCGTTTCACAACGATCTTGACGCTAGTGGCCAGCCAGCTAAGCACGACTTCAGGTACATAAAAACCGACAATTCCCCCGGGGAGAAAATCGGCGTTACCAAGTGGGCTACCCGCCTGGCTGATATCGTGCAGGAGAAGAAAGATGATAAGCCTGGTCAGAAGCCTAAAAAGGACTTCTACAACGTCAAGTACAACAACGTCATCCTGATCAAGGAAACGCCCTTTTCCAAAAAGCCCAAAGCTCTCAAATTCCGATTATTCACGCACTACCGTCCACACGGCACGGAGACCTGGTTGCGTGTTATTCACCCGACCGACTAATGATCCAATCACTCTCAAGCTCGACAGGTTACGTCGGGAATAGCAAACAAGCGGCCATCATCACGGTGGTAGGGGGTCGCGATCAGGCCAACTCACCCAGAAGTGCCTTTTATCAGGCATCAGCTGCTCTGTATCCGGATTACTTTCCCTGGGGAGCCAACGATGCCCGCCCCAACGAAATGCACAAACTCATGGCCGCCAACGATAAGGCCCTGCAGTTTATGGCCACCAAGGTAAAGTTCCTCGCTGGTGCCGGCATTGGCATCTTTGAAAAGCAGGTCGTCAATGGGAAGCTGGAGTCGATTCCTGTCTATGATCCGGAACTCGAAGACTGGCTGGAATCAGAAGTTTCTGACTACATGAAAGCCGCCGCCTGGCAGTGGGTATTCAGTTGGGGGGCCTTCATTGAGCAGCACCTGAGAATCGACTCATCAACCACTGGTCTTCGTACCAGGGCGACGCTGAAGGTTCGGGATCTATTCGAATGCCGGATTGCTCGCAATGAAAAGAACCTGGCGGGTGGCTTTGCTCTTTGCGATTCCTTCGGCACCTATCAGGCCCGTTCAGCAAAGAAGATCATTATTCCAGGCATCGATCGTCTGAACCCCGAAGCCCGTCCCTTCAGCATGCAGTACGTCCGGGAGCCGATCCCGGGCCAGCCGTATTACAGCTTTGCTGGCTGGTGGGGTGGTGATAAGGTAATGGAGCTGGCTAACCTCATTCCACTCTACCACATCAACGGGATCAAGAACGGGTACAACATCAAGTACCTGATTAAAATCCCGAAAGACTACTTCGATCACATCGAAGGTGAAGATAACCAGAAGGCAGCTTTCAAAGCCCTGCAGGCTGAACTCGATCAGTGGCTGACCGGCGTAGAGAATGTAAACAAGGCTCTGCTTACACAATACATCATCGATCCTTCTACCGGAAAGCCGATCCCCGGGGTGATCATCGAGCCTTTGGACAACAAAATGAACGATGATGCCTATGATAAGATCGCCAATTATGCCGATCGCTCAGCGGCCGCTTCCCAGGGGCTCTTGCCCGTTATGGCCGGCATTGAGATGGGTTCATCATCGGGTGGATCCGGGAGCCAAATTCGCCTGGCTTACGATTATGAAATCATCAAAAACGCCCCGGATCGCGGCCCTTTGCTTCGGCCGGTAAAAACCGCTGCGAAAATCAACTTTCCGGAAAAATTCAAAGCTCGTAACCTGGACTTCCAGATCATCGATACACAAATGACCACGCTGGATCAGCAGGGTGGTGGTACCAAGAAAGTCTTAGCCCCCGTCGAATAAAATGGCACTCATCACTTCTACTGAAACCCTGAAGCTGTACATCAACGGCTTCAACAAACAGACCAACATCAACACGATGATGGCCTGGCTGGATAAAGCCGAACGCAAGTTTTTAATCCCCGTAATCGGCCAGGAAATGTATGAGTACCTGTTGACGGCAGGCGATGATACGGAGCTCTGTCAAATCGCTCAGCGGGTAGTTGCCTGGTACGGTTACTATTTAAGCCTGCCACACCTGAACATCACGCCGTCGGATTTGGGGCTGAAGGTGAATGTCTCGGCCAACACCGCGGAACTTCCCAAATGGAAATATACCGAGCTGCTTCGGTCATCTGCAGATATGGCCGATGATGAAATGGAGGACTTGCTTGGATACTTATTTGGTCAGGTAGATATCCCCCAATGGGAAAACTCAGAGGCTGCAAAGCATTGCAAGAGCACCTTCTTTACGTCAGCTCTAAGACTGACCATGGTCGTTCCCATGGTTAAAGGGCGGTACCGGACTTTTCTGGAATTGTATCCTTACCTGATGAACGCTCAGGATAAGTTGGAACCCATCCTGACCTCAGAATTACTGCAGCGAATCCGGGAAGTAAATGAGCTTAATGGTAAGAGTTTCGAATACACGGGCTACGAAGCAGACCTATTAAGCTATTGCCGGAAGGTCATTGCACCGATGGCCGCTTTGGATGCATTAGTCGACTCCAAATTGAAGCTCTATCCGGATGGATTGAAGACCACTACCTACGAGGACGCCTTCGGTCAGCAACCCACCGGCACTCAGGAGCGGATCATCACTGAGCAGCAGGAGAAACTCAAAAAACAAATGATCGAGGCCCAAACGGCTCTCAAAGCTTTCCTCGATCGAACGGCCAGTGAGACCATCTTTCCTTCCTACTACCAGCGAAAAGTGGCAACCCCCAAGCCTCAGGACTTATTCCTAACCAACGCAAATCAAAAATCCTTTATTCTGTAATTGCCATGAAAACCCCCTTACTTAAGCAAACCACTCCTAAAACACTGGCCTTGAACGTCGTAGAGCCAGATGCCTCAAGCGAACCGGCCCCCGATTTTTCGCAGGCCGAAGCCGAATTGAATGCAGAAAAAGCGGCGTTGGATGCGAAGGCCAAAGCACTCGAAGATCAGAAGAAAGCAGCTGCTGAAGCTGAACACGATCGTCAACTCAAACTTCACCATGAATTGGTAGCAGAAGCTGAAGGCTACCGCGATGAAGCCGCCCGGACTAAGGATGAAGACACCAAAGTGCTCATGCTTCGTAAGGCTTCCGAGGTCCAGGATAAAGCCGATGCTTTAGGACGGAAGCTGGGACTCTTCTTCGATGATCCGGAACCTGTTGTTCAGAAGGTAGTCGAATCCAAACGCTGGCTGATTCCTTCCCTGCAGGTGGGTGGATTGCTCTTCTTTATCTGGTACTGCTACAGCCGATTTTTTGCGATCCGTGCTGAAATCATCCTCCAGAATAAAACGCAGGAAATCCAGTCTAACCCGTACGGCTTGGACTCAATTCAGAAGCTATTCTACGAGAAGCTGGCTTTGGGCTATAACGTGATGTCGGTGATCGCGATTCTGGCGATCCTGTTCCCCCGTGTGCTGCTGTACCTGCTTCCCTTCTGTAAGTCGAAGAAGGATTTCTCCAATGAATTTGAAACCCAACTCACCTCATGGCAACGTACCCTCGTTACGGTATTATTACTCTGCTCATTCTTGCTTTCGTTGGCGTTTTCGCCCAAACCGTAAGCAACCCCAAGCTCAAGGCTTTAAAAGAAACCTTTGAGCAAAAAGAGGAACGCGTAAGACAGGCCTGGTTTGATTCAGCGAAGGCTGAAAACTGGGTTAGGGAAAAGACCAATCACAATGATCATCCCCGAATCTATCTCTACAATAAGGTGGCTGGTTCCCCTAAAAATGCCCCGTATTGTGCAGCAGGCCTGTATTTCACTGCCACGCTTGCAGGCCTGAAACTACCCATCACTACGCCGGCCGCCGTGCGTTCCTGGTTTGCGGATCCTAAGAAGATCATCTACACGAAGAGTCAGCCTGGGCGGTTCATCCAAATGCCCAAAAAGATGGACGTCGTCTGGCTGTATCAAAGTCACATTGAAGGACTGGCAGAACCCATCAGGCGTGATATCGATGACGACGACTACATCACCACGGTAGCCTTCAATAGCCAGGGCAACAACCCAAAGCAGGGGGTGTACTTCCCGATGAGACGACGCTGGAGAGACGTTCGAAAGGTTGCCAATCACATCACCCCGTACCTTAAAAAACTTGCTAAAGATGAAGCTGCAATCCTGGCTAAAGAGTCGCGTTAAAAACTTTCACGACGAGTGGCTTTTGTACGTGATCAGTATTGTGGGAATCCTGATCCTTTGGGTTTTTGTGTACGTGTTTGTAGACTATACCGGCGGTAAAATTATCATCGTCGAAGGGGAGGTGATCGGCCATCGCTACAAACCCAGCCATACGGATCAGCGGTTCGACGTAGTTCCAATACCGACGCCCGATGGAGGCACAGAGAATCGCATCGAGTACAGTACCCAGCACGTCGACGAAGCCTTTTATCTGATTGTCATGGGACCGGACGGACCGCGTGAATACAGCGTCGATGCTCCCTTATACATCTATTACCAGAAGGGGGATGCTGTACCCATTCAGCGACTCATCGGCAAATACTCACATACGTGCCTATCCTCCTGGATCTCCCAATAATTCCAACGCAAAAGGGCGTTTACAGCCAGTAAACGCCCTTTTTTTCTCCCTAGGATCTTACCTTTTATGAAACGCTTTCACGTCGATCACACCTGGTACGAAATGCCCTCCAGCTGGAATGAAGTACCCGCTGACAAGGTGCTGCCTGCGTTACTCATTATTTACTCGCAAGGGCAAACGCCGGCCGGCCGTCTCAAGGTGTTGGCTTTACTCAATCCCCTGCCAGCGAAGACCTATAAAAAGCTTGTTGCCAGCCAAGTGAATGAGTTGTGCAGGCTGCTGGATTGGTGCTTTGAAACGCCACTCGAATCCAAGCCCTTCGATAGTTTTGAGCATGCTGGTGTAGTCTATTTCCTTCCTCCTGAGCAGCTGCAGACGGTAACCTATTCTGAGTACCTGACCGCCCTGACCTATCTCTATCATTTCTACTACGATCCCGAGGAACGTACGGCCTATTTAACTAGGCTTATCGCCACCCTTTGCCGCCCGGGTGTACCTGGTCAGGATCCGCTATCGGTTGACTTCACCGGCGACTACCGAGAAAAATTCAACGAGCACGTGGTCGAACACCGGGCCAGGCTCTTTTTGAATCTGGATGCCGGCATCGCCGCCGGTGTACTGCAGTACTTCACCAGTCAGCTGCGATGGCTTTATGAAACCTATCAGGTTTTCGATAAACCCGAATCAGAAAGTGAAGATTCAGCAAATGCTCCCGCTGGCTTTGATTGGGTAGAGCAGCTATTGGCTTTGCGGAATTTATCTTATCAAGTCGCCGATGCCAAGCTTATTGGTAACGTCAGGGAAGTAGGGGAGGCTGAAGTCAATCTGGTGTTCGAAACGCTCGAGCACATGAAGGAAAAGCAGGAAACTACGCCAACGCCGGCCGCCAATGAGCCGGAAGAAGAGCCAGAAAACTGAGCTAAAAAGTCAGTGTAACCATACATTTTTTTGTACAGAAACTCCTAAAGGGCTGATCGTTCTAAGAAAACAGCCCGTGTAATCATACACTTTTATGAATCAAAACACGGATTTACTAGGCCAGTTTAATGCATACTTCGAGCGGTTTCAGCCGATGTTTGGAGCCGTCTACAACTGCGATATTGAAGAAATTTTAATGGCAGCCAGAAGTGATGAGAAGTTTGCCTACCCACTTCTACACGTAGACATTCCGACCATCCGCACCCAGGATCATGCCAATGGTGCTTTTGCTCGTTATCGTGCTTCCGGGGTGGTGATGGTAAAAACCGATAGCTATCAAACCCGGGAACAGGTCTGGAGAGTAGCCATGCTCCTGGTTCAACAAGTGCTCAATCAATTCAGCGAAGATTCCCACGAAAAAGAAGACGTCATTGACTTCAACTATGGTGAAGTTGAGATTGAGGCTGTCAAGCCACTTTGGGGGGACGATGCCCTGGGATGGGAATTCAAATTTTCGCTTTTAATGCCTGCTTTAAGCCTTGCCTGATATGATTGACTTTTTAGACGCCGATCTTTCCTTTCGATCCCTGCAGCTGGCCAGAAACCGAATCGAGCACAACATTCAGCCGGCGGATCCGGAAGCAATTCCCGATCGTAGCCGGCTGAAATACTACCTTGAAATTCGCACGCCTGACTTTGCTGGATCCAGCACGTATGATACGCTGTTGACGCTACCCGGCCGGGAACGTCCAGCGATCATGATGAATGGCGTGCCTTCCTACGAGGGGGCCTACTTTCCCTTCCATACGGAAATTGATTCGATCCTTGAACGTAGTAAGCCTGTCTTTGGCCAGAAGGGTTTATTCGTCATCAGCTCACTAACGACTCCTTACATCCTGAAGGAATACGTTGAAAATGATGGTGAAGAAGTATCGACAGTAACCAATACCCCTGAGTGGGCCATCAAAGCGGGATTGCTCGAAGAAGATTTCCAGACGTGGGGGCCACGCTTCTTTTCTGAATACCAGCAGAAATATCGCAAATTTCTGACCTGGCAGCCCGATGGGGGAATGGTTTGTGGAAGTAGCGAAAATTACCTCTATTTCCTTATGAACTGTTCACCGATGCCTGATCAGGTCAACCTGAGGTTAGAGGTAACCAAGCTCGATGGCCAGCGTGAGACACGTACAGTTGACACCCTGGTTGGAGTCCAGTACTGCCAGATTGTGGGAGCGGCCGTCGGGCCAGCCGCTTTGGGTGTCGATACTGCAGACGTGTTGTCTTACCAGGTATGGCTTTCGTCTCAGAACACTCGTCGAATCAGTGAAGTCCGGACTTTTTATCCGGAACATCGATACCAGGCACAAACGCGATGCCTGCTGTTTTCAAATTCCTTTCACGTTTTTGATACGATCCGTCTGGTGGGCAAGGGAAGCGAGCAGCTTTCCGTCACCCGATCAACGGCCAGCCGGGAACGGCCGCAAAACGCAGGCATTGACTTCAGCGAAATGTACGTGATCGATCGGAGCGGCGATCGCCAGCTGACAGTTTCGACGGGGTATTTTCAAGGGGATGGAGCAGCTTACCTTCGCTACTTGGATGAATTGCTACTGGCTGAAGAGTGGTATTTGATCACTGAGAAAGGCCATCAACCCCTGGAGCTGCTAACGAATTCGATCCAGGATATCGAACCCAGCCCGGGCCTATTTGCCCGAACCTTTACCTTCCGCTATGCCTATGAGCAGAATAATTTCTCATCCTTACCGGTGGCTCCTGCAGCAGCTGTCCGGGAAACGTATTGGCGGGGCGTAGGCATCCAGCAAATTCTGGGCCCTACTGGACTTCGGACCGGGAAGGTTCGTCCGATCAAGCTGGAGAAACGCTATCAGGATGACGACTCCCTGGTTATTCCAACAGTAGTCAAACCCAACGTACCTGGTGATCCGGATTACATTGCTGCAGTCGAAATGCCTGGCATCGTTCCTGGAAGCTCACCTTTTCCAAGCAAAGCCATTAACAGAACTGGCTCCTACGCCCGCAAAAACTGTTCAGTGGGGCAAGTGGGCGGGCCAGCTCAGATAATCATCCCAGAAGGGACGTACGGCGGCGAAAACGAAGGAGAAGCCGACGCGTTAGCAGAAGCTCAGTTTAAATCACTCGACACGCAGGCTACGGCTGATCAATTAGGAACCTGCGTGATGGGTGGTCCGCAGTACTACATGCTCACTGTTCCACCGCCAGATGGCTTCTGGAACCTTCGCCTGGTTCGGCCGAAGAATAATGACTCAGGAATAGCCGGCGGCGAAGGCCTCATGACCGGCGATCAGAGCAAGCCTAGTCACGGTAACCGGTGGTACATGGCTGATTGGGCCGGCAAGCCGGGTAATTACGTCTATTTGAATTCGCCGCTGGATATGCTATTCCCGATCGGAACGCCGTATCGATTCGATGTTTCAGGCTGGAACATGCCGCTTACGATCCGGGTGTTTGTAAACGGCGGGGCCAATCCTGTATTCAGTTATTCAGTCGAACTATTACTCCAGCTGAATTCCAGTCAGCGTCGACCCCGTCGATTGTCAAGGTCGATCCATTCGCCGGCATTACTATTCCTTCTCAGGCCTTGGTTTATATCGATATCAGCTAATGTTAGAAGTTCGCATCAATGGCCAGGCAATTGACCTGGCCCCCGGGGGAACCACTTCTTTTGAGAAGATCAACCCTTTCTTTACTTACGAAGACATCTACACTGACCAGGTGCAAGTGCCTGCGATTCCGCTCAGCCAGCGGAATCGCAGGGTATTTGGATACATTGATCTGGTTCGTTTAGGATCCGACCTTCCCCGTTTTTTTCTTCAGAAGTTTTACAATGGCCAGCTGATCTACGAAGGGCAAGCCCTGGTGACGGACGTCACACCTTCGACGATCCAGATGACGGCCGTACAGCCCTTGGGTGAATTCTTTGGGGATGATCAGTTCACCAAGTTGCGTGAAATAGATCTTGGTACCACGCCGCTGCCTGAGGTGCTAACGCCGGTCATCGAAGTCGACGGCCAGCCAGCCTACTGCTTTCCTACGATTCAAAATTCAGAATACTATGGAACCAACGGTTCAATCATTTCCTACCAGGGAAGAGTCAACGACTACCAAGAGGGTGATTATTCTGGGCCACTCGTCCCAATGCCATTTGTCACGTTTGTGCTACAGAGAATCGCAGAACATACCGGTACTCGTCTCACCGGCACCTTCTTCACCGATCCTCGATGGAAGCAGCTCAGCCTTTACAACACCCGAGCTTTGGATGGTGCCGAAGAAATTACGCTCAGCAAGCATTTGCCTGAACTTACCCTGATCCAGCTGCTCATCGAGCTTCGCAAGTATTTGAACCTGGCCTTTGAATTTGATACGGTAGCACGGGTACTTCGCATCGATGCCACGGATGATATCCTTTCAACGCCGCCGGTTCAGGACTGGAGTAAGAAACTTGAAAAAGGGGGAAGAAAGATTATTGAACGCAACCGGCGATTACAGCTGGCAATGACCATCGATAGCGGGGATCAGCTGCAGAAGGATAAACCCGTAGAAATGGCCGATTACTTAACCCCTGAATTCGCTCCGGATTTAGGTATTGCCAAGCTTACTACAGCCTTCAGTACCTTACTCATTGATCAAAGCACTGGCCTGGCAGCTGCCAAACAAGTGGGATCCACCGAGCAATTCAGCCAGCTGGCCTCCAGTTGGATGCCCCGACTCCTGTTTTGGAATGGATTGAAAGATGGTTTGCCCCGGGCTTTACCAACGTTGGACGGGAAAACCCTGTACTGGAATGGCTCAGGAGGGGTATTTGAAACCTGCTGGCAGAAAACCGAAGCCCTAAGACGTCAGATGTGCTATTTCGATGCCACGATGATCATGACCGAAACCGATATTGCCAGGCTCAATTTCCGCCAGCCCGTACATGTGCAAGGGATGAATTATAGGGTAGTACGTGCTTCTGGATACCTGCCTTTAGCCAGTCCCGTTCGAGTATTATTGATAAGTGAATGAAACGGTTGATAACCTTTAGTATATTCAGTACATATATAATTACTCACACTTTAGACTTGTACAAAATGAATAAAAAACTACTTCTGATTCTATTATTCATTTCTAGCATATGCAATTCTCAAACTCTAATTGTAGACAGGAATGGAGAAAACGTCTTTAGTTATTACCAAGGGGGTACTGCAAAGTTTTCATTTACTACAGGAGATCCTTCAGGAATGCTTACATATGTCAAGCCATTGAGAAGATATTATTATTATGTAGATAGAGACACTACTCATAAGACTGTAGGAATAGCTAGAGGAATATCTGCTTCATTTTCTGTAAAAACGACTGATAAGCAGTTTTTTCTACAAAATCCTGCTGGAGTCAAGCCTAGTTATGAATTAAGTCTAGGATATCAACAATCTATTGATAAATTTTATAACATTGATCGTATCAGTAAACTTTCGAATCACTTAGAGGCGGCAATTGCATGGGGTGTAAACGTATTCGCTAAGATTGATGACGTAAATTTATATCAAATATCGACACTTTCTGAAAGTAGAGAGTATCCCAAATCCATTGGACTTAATACTCACTGGTCTCGCTATAAAAATAGGTGGTGGGTTTTTTCTATATCCGGGAAAGGAGAATATACTTGGAATACAGATAAATTAAATAAATATCAAAATAATACTCCAATATATGTAGATGATAAAATTATTGTTCTAGATGACTTTAGAGGATTATATGGGGATTTTAAAAGACAATGGAATTTTAGATATAGAGTGTCTTCTATTTTTATACCTTTCTCTTATATAGAGGATAGTGATTTACAAAGGTTAGGTATCACTCCATATTTTGTTCAGAATTTTTATGGAAAAAAAAGTGAATTTATATATGGAGTATCTATTAACTTCTTTGGTGAAAGAATTAAAGGAAAAAATTACAATTTTGCTGAAGGGTTTGGATTAGGTTTTGATTGGAATAGTCAGTTTTCCAAAACTCATATTTTTTTAAGTGGTACAATCAACTTCGGTAAAGTCAAAGATTCTGACTACAAAAACGGAATAAATAAATAATTTATACTAAATTGGATTTTTCAATTTTAATCCATATCAAAATGAAAGTATTTATTAGTTGGTCAGGTGAAAGAAGCCGTCAAGTAGCAGAATTACTGGATTCATGGCTTCAATGTGTGATTCAGGCTGTAGATCCATGGGTTTCTACCCATGGTATAAATTCCGGATCAGTTTGGTTTTTAGATATACTGAATAAGTTATCTGAAACCAGTGTTGGAATCATATGTTTAACAAAAGAAAATTTAAATAAACCTTGGATATTATTCGAAGCTGGAGCAATTGCAAAAGGGTTGCAGGCCAGTAGAGTTTGTGTTTTATTAGTCGATATTAAAGACAGTGATGTTAGAGATCCTTTAGCACAATTTAACAATACAAAACCTACAAAAGATGGATTACTTCATTTGGTTTCTACTATTAATTCAACCCTTGGTGATAAAAGTATCAAAGAAAAGGTTTTGACACAAGTTTTCAATACATACTGGGATCAATTTGAAAAGGATTTTAAAGCAATTATAGCCAGCACTACAGAGGCCAAATTAGAAGAGACTTCACCGCAAGATATACTGCCAGATGTGTATACTATATTGAAAAATATGGAAAAAAGAATGTTTTTTCTTGAAAGAGCTACAAATAGAGACAGGAATCCTGGGAACGAGCAGATCAATGAAATGTTACAACATACTTCTATTAGAAACAGAGAGCTGGAAGAAAGATTAAACTTGATGATTAAAGAAAATGAAATGCTAAGAAATGCACTAGTGAAACAGGAACGCTTGAATATTAGTCAGAACAAATAGATCCCGTCCTTTAAGTAGTCAAATAAGCCCCATAGTTTGCCCAAAAAAAGCAAATTATGGGGCTTTCTCTTTCCAACCAAAAGTTCATCTACCTGTTGGAACGCTACGTCAGGGAGGCCGTAGCTGAGTTCCAGCGTCGAATCCGCTCCAACGGACTGGTACTTTCGGGTGAAATGCTCGATGGTTTCCGGATCAGAGCAATGCAGGCTGCTCCCAACTACATCTCCCAGATGATTGAAACGGCCGGCTACTTCCGAATCAAAGATTTACGCTCGATGCATTACGCCCGGATGCCGCCCCAAGCAGCGATGGAGTATTACGTGGAAAAGATAGGGGTTCACAAATTCGCTTATGTGCCTGGCTATGAAGGTAAGTGGCCTAGCTCGGATACTATCGCTGTCGAACGCATTGCTTGGGGGCTTCGTCACGAACGGAAGCTAAAACCCGACGTAAAGCGGGGCTATCGCGGGATTTACAATGAAGTACTCAAAGGCACCATGATTGCTCTCAACAGCCAGGTCGCTCAGGCCGGTGCTCGCTTCGCCATTTCTGAAATCACCTCAATTCTCGAAGCTAACTAATGGAATTAAACGAAAAAGCCACCGTCGAACTTGGCATCGAGGGTAAGAAAGGCATGGCTGAGCTCGGTCAGCTGGAAGAAAAAGCCAAGGCCTTGAGAAAGGAACTCAAGGAAATTGAAAAGGACGATGCCCTGGGCAAACAGTCCGATCGCTGGAAGCAGACCCGTCTGGAGCTAAGCCAGATGGAAACCACTATTCGTGCTGTTAAAAAGGAGTTCGATCTGACCACCGCTACCTATGGCCAGATGGAAAAGCAGGTTCGCACGCTTTCAAAGGAACTCAAAACCCTTACCCCCGGATCCGCTGAATTCATCGCTAAATCGGCCGAACTGGCAAAGGTCAAAGCTCGCTTCGATGAAGTAAAAAAGGAGGTAGATGGTACTTCGAAGGCCTTGGAGGAAAGTGCAAAAAAGGTTGAAGCGTTCCAGAAAAAATTACTGGAAAGTAAGGATCAGAGCCTGACGTATGCTGAGCTAGGTCAAAAGGTAGATCTATTGAAAAAGAAGCTGGCCGAACTTCCAATTGAGAGCCAGGAGTTCATCGATACCACGAAAAAACTCCAGCAAACGAAGGCCGTCTATGATGAAGTATCTAAGAACGTTAGTGGTACCACTGAAGCATTGACCAAGAGTGCCAAGGCTGCTGCTGACTTTGAAAAAAAGCTACTGGAGACGGAAGATTTGAAACTCACTTTCGAGCAGATTGGTCAGAAAGTTGAAGTACTTCAGAAAAAATTGGGTGGATTGGCCCCCGAATCCCAGGAGTTCATCGATACCAGCAAAAAACTTCAGCAAACCAAACAGTACTACGACAACGTCAAAAAGTCTGTTGACGACGTAACCAAGGAGATCAACGATCAGATCAAGGCAACGAAGAATTCAGAGCTTTCCTACGGTGATCTCAAGAAGAAAGTCGAAATCCTAAATGCAGAACTCAAGGAGCTGAAGCCTGGTACTGAGCAGTTCATTGCAGCCACCAAAAAACTGGCTCAAACGCAGGCGGATTTGGGTAAAGTTGAAGATGATGTCAAGAAGATTTCCAAGGAGTTTAAAAATGGTGAATCTGGTATAATCGGCTATATCAAAACCTTCACCACTGGCTTCAAAGGTATTTTGGCTGCATCCGGGATCCTATGGCTTCTGGATACGATCATCTCAATTGGGAAAGTTATTTTCGAGGATACGGCAAAGTTCGAAAAGTACGAGGCTGTTCTTACCAACGCGTTTACCAAACCAACGAAATCCGCTGCTGAAGCGAAGGTCGCTGCTCAGCAGGCAGCTGCTGCAGCCAAGGAGTCCATGCTGGCCCTGCAGGACATGGCAGCCAAGACTATCTACGGGGTTGAAGAGCTGACGGACGGCTACGTCAAGATGGTTAACCGGGGGATATACCCAACCAAAAAGGAGATGATGGCCATGGCCGATTTGGCAGCATCTCAAGGGAAAACCTTCGATCAATACGTAGAAGCTTTATTGGATGCTCAAACCGGCGAAATGGAACGTTTGAAGGAGTTCGGGATCCGCGGTAAAAAGGCCGGTGATGATCTGAGTTTTTCCTTCAAAGGAGCCACTACCGAGGTAAAGAAAATGGGCGATGGATTCGACGTGGTCATTAATGGTAAAGTCGTCAAATCCTTCAAAAATCAGGAAGAAGCAGTCAAGGCCGCAATGGTATCGATGGGCCAGATGCAAGGTGTCGCTGGATCCAACGCGGCCATGATGGAAACCATGTCGGGCAAAGTTTCCAACATGAGTGACGGCATGCAGGCTTTACGCGTGATCATTGGTGACGGGCTAAAGCCGGTCTTTGATTTCTTTCTGAACCTGATTTTAAAGGGTATCAATTTCATTATTGAGATGACTGAAAAGTCTGGGCCCTTTAATGCGATCCTTAGTGAAATGGGGGTATGGTTTGGTAAGTTGGGTGACCTGGTCATGCAGCTCGTTTATACGCTTTTCCCAGGCCTGCAGAATCAGACGGCTTCCGCTGGCAATACGATGAAAGTTCTAAGCGGGGTAGTGGCTATTCTTCAGACCGCCCTGGTTGCGATCGTAGTTACGGTGGGTACCCTGATTAATGCATTCCAGTTGCTGCTTTCCGGCGGTGAAGCTTTAGGTAAATTTTTCACTGGTGACTTTGCTGGTGCTACGGCTGCCTGGGAGCAGGTAAAACAGCGTGGTACCAACATCGTGAAAGGGTTTACCGATGGCTTTGATTCAGTGAAAAAAGCCTGGACTGGAGCCTTCGTCGATGCCCCTAAGAAGGTAACCAAGGATGCTGAACTTGCGGCCGGCCAGCTGTCAGATAAAACGCAGAAAGTTATTTCTGATTCGGAAAAGAAAGCAGCTGAAAAACGTGCTAAGGATTCTCTCAAAGCGACTCAGGATTCCATTAAGCGTACGGATGATCTGAAGGTAAAAGCGATCGAAAAAGATCTGGAGCGTGAAAAGGAAGCCGAAGAAATCCGGCATAAAAGGGAGTTGCTACGGATTCAGAACTCCAAGGCCTCCAAGTCTCAGCTGCTCAAGGAAACCGAAGCTGAAGAAGAACTCCATACTCGCAATGTCGAAAAGATCAAAGCGGATGCTCAGAAGCGTCAGGATCAGTTAACCGAACGCTGGCTGGAGGATGAATTCGTCAAGAAGATCAAGAAAGCACAGTCGTTTGCCGAAGGTGAATTAACGATCGCTCGGAAGTCGATTGCCGATAAAGAGCAACTGGCTCAGATGGAGCTGAAGATTCAGAACTGGCTGAAGACCGAAATCGATGGTATTCGTAAGGCTCAGGGCGAAGATGAAGCCAAGACGGCCATCAATCGTCAGAAAGCTCTCAATGAGTACGCCCGGCTGACCATGGAGATGGAAACGGACGAGCTGAAGCGTAAGGAAAAGAAGGCTGAACTCGAAGCCAGTTATGAAAGGATCAAAATTGAGAAAACCATCACCGATGAAAAGGAGAAGGCTGCTGCTCTGAAAATACTCGAGGCGACCCTTAAACGGGATATCGAGTTGATCCAAACCGAATATGCCACCCGTAAGCGGGATCAGGATGCCAATATCCGGAAGCTGGAGTATGACGCTCAGGTAGCCCAACTCAATAGCATGGAGGCCTTGGCCGGTAATAATGCTACGAAGCTGCTGGCCATCAAAAAACAGCGTCTGGATCTGGACTTCCAATACACGAAAAAGAGTCTGGATGATGAGCAGGCCGCTGAAGAAGAAAAAGCCCGTAAGTCGGTTTCGGATAAGGAAGTCCTGGAACAAACGCTCACGGCCATTCAATCCAAGTATGATGCCCTACGCAAAGCGAACCAGGATCAAAGTAACGCGGATATAGCTGCTGCTGAAGCTGAAAAGTTAGAGCAGCGTCGTAACCGGTTTTCTGCGTTCACCGATGCTATCAATGATCTGGATCAAGGGAATTATACCGGTGCCATCGGCCGGATCGCTTCCCTCTTTCAAAAGGATACGGCTTCCCTTTCGGCCCGGGCCAAAGCGGCCATGGAGTACGCCGAGCAGGTCGGTGCCATCGCTACGGCTGCCACCAATTTCCTCAATAACCTGGCTCAAAAAAGAGCCGATCGGGAAATCGCGGAATCTGAACGCGTAAAGAACCAACGCCTGGCTGATATGGACGCTGAGCAGAAAGCCCGTCTTCAACAGATCGAAACGGAGAAGGCTGCTGAAATGGAGCGTCTGGAGCAGGAGCTGCTGGCTAACCGGCTTTCAAAGGCTGAACTCACCGACCTGAATAACCAGTTTACCCGGGAAAAAGAACGACTGGAGCTGGATTACCAGGCGAAGATTAAAGCCGCCCGTGACCAGGGTAATAAGGAGGAAGCCGAACGCCTGCAGAAGGAACGCGATGATAAGGTTTTGACGGTAAAAGAAAACCTGTTTCAAACCAAACTCGGAGCGGACGAATCCAAGAAGGTAGAGCAGGAGCTGGCTGATAAGAAGACTGAAATCAATAAAAAGTACGACGATCAGACTATCGATGCCAAGGAGAAATTCGAGGCGACCAAGAAGGATATTGAGGATAAAGCAGCCGAAGAGCAGCGTGCCGCAAAGCTCAAGGCCTGGAAGGCTCAGCAGAAGGCCGACATTGCCACAGCGGCCATTAATGGGGCCGTCGCTGCCATCAAAGCCCTGGCCTCTGGTATCTTCCCTTTGAACCTGGTGTTCATGGCTGCTACGATCGCAGCCAGTGCGATTCAGATCGGGATGATCAAAGCCCAACCAACGCCAACCTTCGCCGGCGGTGGTAAGGTTCACAATGCCGGCGTGCTCGAAGGGAGCCGGCACGGATCACGCCCGGGCGAAGCCGGCATTGCCATGGTTGACCGGGTCACCGGCCGTGAAGTAGGTGAAGCTGAAGGAGGGGAGTATATGTACATTCTTTCCCGGGATGCTACCAAGTACCATCAGCCCCTTCTAGATCAGTTAACCTGGCAAAGCCAGAATAGAAAGCTTCAGCCTATCAACTATTCCGTACAGAATCGATCGTACCGGGATGGAGGCAAACTCAACAGCGATGGAGGTGCGTATACCAACTACGTTCCCGTCGCTCCGTTCTGGGAGAAGACCTTCGCGTTGTTTGGTAGCAAGAAACGTAAGGAAGCAGAACGAATGAAAGCCGAAGCTCAGGCAGAAGCTGATAAAGCTCAGGCCGACGCCGACGCTATGATGGCTGACATCGGAGCCGGTGGAGATGGAGGTGCATTAGCCAATTCGGCCGAAGCCCAAGCCATGGCTGCTCAGGCGAAAGAACAGGGTGAATTGCAGCTGAAATACCTCAATCAGATCGCTTCGGGTACAGAGACCAATACCAGGCTTTTAGAGCAAATTTCAGGAAACACCGGGGCTAACGTTGCCGCCACTCGTGGCGTAGAAGGAGCTGTGTACAACACGAACCAGGCTGGCCGGTTGGATGCCATTATCGGTGGAATTTCATCTTTATCTGGAAAATAATTATATTTAAAAACTCATTTCCTATGCACTTCAAATTACTCGTTAAACGACTTCTTTTCGAGCTTTTCTTCTGGACGTTCAGTCCAATTCCGTACCTGTTTTATGTCATGCGAGCTTTCCGAACCAATCGGTGGCATGGCAACATTTGGGCCAAACTTCTGCTCATTCGACAGGCTGCCTACGATCGGGTTTTCAACCAATACAAGTTTCCTCGAAAGCCCTAAATTCTCCAAGTAAAACCGGCTTGAATTAACCTACCCACTGCCCCCAATTGTAAAACTTAACTAATCGCTGTCCGCTATGCGTCGTTGTAAATTTTTTATCCCGGTTCCTACCTATGTAGAGAAATATTTACTGCAAACTCATTTGTTGAAAGATGGAGTGATTGAACTCAGAAGAGACGAGCCCTTAGGCCGACTTGTTGAAGCATTTGCTGAGAAAAACTACACTACGATTTCGACGAAGAAGCCGAAGGAATGCCATGTCGTAGTGAGCATTTATCAGGATGCGAAGTTGCTCCACATCCCGCCCGCCCGGGCCAAAGCCCTAGGCCTGATCCTGAAGGAACAGTTCGAGCAGGCCGTTATTAACTTCTGCTTATCCGGATCCTTTTTCACCAAATCGTATGAACCACACGTTCGCCGGTTCTTCGAGATGTACGGGATTACTGAAGACGAGATATCGATTAACTCGACTGCAAAAATCGTCAAGGACTGGGAAACGAAACTGGAGTCAAATCAGAAGAAACAGCAAGGAGATTTGATCTTTTATCAGCCACTTTTAGAGGCGGTCTGATCAAAAAAAATAAAAAAATTTTGCGACGATCCGTCAGCGTTTTCGGCGTTTTTGCTCCGAATACGGAGTTTGGTCAGCAAATGCGACGTTTTGTAAGTCTCTGATTTGTGGCATTAGTTCTATTAATCAGAGACTTACAGAAAGATAAAATTTTAAAAACCTGTAAAAACCCGTCCGCTTCAGAACAGTATGGGAATACCAAATATTCAGGTTGGGGGCTGGCTAGGAAAGCCGGCCCCTGGCTTTTTAGCTCGACTCATTTTAGTCGATATCCGGGATGTGGTGCGAATCGATCTGCCAACGACTCCCTTACCTAATTATACGCTTAAAAGTAATGCCATCCTGTATAAGCCTGGTACCCTCTTTCACCTGATCAGGTTCCCTTCCAAAGAATGCACGTTAACTGAAGAACAGGATGAAACGGGGGATGGAATGCTATACACCCCGGCACTATCAGCTAAAGTACCCCGAAATACGCCGGACCTGGCTGCCTGGATTGCCACGCATCAGGGCAAACGCTGGCTGGCCATGTGGAAAGAACGATCGGGTTTGATGGGGGTAGCCGGTGAAATAGGCAATGGCCTAGCCCTTTCTGTCAGTAGAAGCATCACCGATCAAAACACAACTTTACTTTCCCTGGCTGGCCAGTATACGCATCCCTACTACTATATACCGAAAATGCCACAGATCGAGCTACCATCGGGCTTTTCACCGGGCTTTAGCTCAGGATTTGGGAAGTAAAACCGTCCTTTTAATCAGGTCAATCATGCCGGAAGTTCGTATCCACTTATTACGAAACTCTCAGCGACGGCAGCATGACCGGACTATCATTCTCAGGACTATGGTACATTAACGCAGATTTCGCCTCACAAATGGGCGGGATCATCTTTCCCCGTCTTCAGGCGGGGAAAGACCCGTTCCCGCCTCACCTAATCCAGGCTTCAAACTCGAATACCGCTCCAAGACCTTCACTAGTTAACACAAAAGACGAATACGGTGATTTCAGTGAAGATCGCTGGTATTTGAAACAGTTTCAGAAGGCCGGGGGCGGGGATGTAGCTGTTTTTCCCATCGAAGGCAGCATGAGCCGCAATGGCTACTGTAACATGGGTAATGAGCAGCTTGCCCGTATCGTTGCCTTAGCGAAAAACGAACCCTCCATTCGAGCAGCAGTCGTTCGCCCGAACACACCTGGTGGAACCGTCGATTCCACTCGCATGCTCACCGAAGCTTTCATCGACTTTCAAAAGAGCAAGCCCCTTATTGCTCAAACTCCCTTCTGCTGCTCAGCAGGCTATTTCTCCATCAGTAACGTACAGGAAATCTGGTTAGAAGACCAAACCGAAACCCGCGTGGGTTCGATCGGGGTACTTGCCGTGTACATGGATGAAACCAAAGCCCTTGAAAAACAGGGTTTGAGCGTACAAATCATCCGGGCTGATGGTAGTGAGCAAAAGAGCCTCATTAATGGTATTGAGCCTCTAACCGACGAGCTGAAAGCTCAGATGAAAGAGGAAATGAATGAAGCCCGTCAGGAATTTATCGGCTTCGTTCGCCGGGGCCGTGCCGGGAAGATCACATCTGATGAACCCTTTACCGGGGCCGTTTTCAAAAACAAGAGAGCAATTGAGCTGGGTTTGGCTGATCGCATTGGATCGCTTTCACAGGCCATCACCCGGGCCAGGCAACTAGCGTAATCCCAAAACTTAATATGTCAAAGCAAACCAAATCCATCACTCAGTTCATGAGTGAAAACTTTTCAAAGTCATCCAAGGCGATCTCGGAGCGACTCAACACGGAAGAGTACAACGAATTCACCTCCGAAGCGAAAGGAGCTTCAGATCGTATCGAGGCATTGCAGGATGGTAATACCAAGCTCGATGCTGATTACAAAGCCGAAATGGCCCGGGCCAATACGGCTGAAGCCAGCCTGGCTGAATTGCAGGGCAAGTACAATGCTCTTGAAAAGAAGAACAGCGATCTGCAGGCGACCAACACCAAACTTCAAGGCTGGTACGATGGCCATAAGCAAGGCCTCGATAATGCTACCAGCAAAGATGAAGCCGGTAACGTAGCTGGAATGCCAGAACACATTTCAAAGCTTTCAGCAACTCACCCCGACCGGGTTTCCTACGAAATGGTCGTAGCTAACCAAGCGAAAAGAAAGTAAGAAAATTATAGTAAAAGCCTGATAAACAATAGATAACAAGAGGCCCCGCGTGCTCCCCGTCCGGTCAATTGACCGGACATGGGAGCCAGGGCAAATCAAAAAAACGTATGCCCCAAAATTATTCCACCCCCGATGTTAGCTCACTTCCTCAGGACGTGATGCGATTGGTTGAAGAGAACCCACGCTTGATTACTGACATTGTTCAGCTTGGTTTTGAATCTCTTCAAAACGACTTTACAGTCAGTTACCTGCAGGACGAATCGTACCTGTATTCGCTGACTGCCTTTGATGTGGCCCGGGTTGCTGATGATGATTTCAAACCACAAAAAGCTTCAGCTCTTGGTCTTCGCAAAGCCAAGCTTCAGGACGTTGATTATGATTTCTTCATCCCCCGTTCGCAGGTTATTTCGATCGCTCTTTCGCACGTTCGCAAATTTACTGACGTGACGGACCTGAATGCAGCACTGGATAACCCCTTGGCTCTCATGTTCTTACAGGAAGTGCTGAAGGCTCAGGGTAGTTTCATGCGTCAGAATGGTTCGTTCAAGGGTAGCCGTAATGCCGCTGGTATTGGAGCCGGTAGTGCAATCGATGGTATTCTGAAGAAATTCTCAGCCGGTGTTGCTACCGACGAAGATATCCCCGAAGAGCACGTGGTTACTCCAGCGGCCGCTTTGGATGATGAGAACACTTACGACCACGTTCAAGATTTGTGCGATGCCGTAGTGAAATACAAGGAGGATCTTCTGGATTATCCCTTAGAGTTCCGTCTGTCTAAGGCTACCAAGCAAAAGTACGATCGTAACCGCCGGGCGAAGTTCCCCCAACACGTGAAGCCAGGCGAAGAAGCCACGAGTCCTGACGAATACTCAGGAATCAAATTTGTGACGGATCCTGGTCTGGCCAATAAAGAAACCACCCTGATTACGCCTAAAACGAACTTGATTTTCGGGATGGATAGCAACATTGGCGTTAACAAGATCACCGTAAAGGATGATATGAAAGGCCTGAAAGTGAACGTATTCTTCCGTGGCTTATTCGATTATGCTTACGGAAATTTCGTTTTCCATAACGGCAAGTACTAGGGTTTAGCCACCTTCTTTTCCCCCAAAGTTTAAACTAGGAATTCCGGCCGTAACCGCCGGAATTCTTCTCCTCAAATTCAAGTAAAAGCCATGAAGAAAAAATTAAAGGATTACGGTTTCCTGCTGGGCTTTTTAGCCCTGGGAGCATTCCTGTTTGTTCAGGATTTGTGCAGTCAGTTGTTCACCGCCCCCGGAAACATTGGTGATACAGTGCTAGGCCTTACGGCCCTGGTAGGTCTTCGCCGGAAAACGGGTGGAGCTAAGCCTGGCGGTAATAAGCGTTTGTACATCGCTGCAGTAGACTGGTTCCAGGACCAGGAATTCCCTACCTACGCAGATGGATTAGCCGGTGAAATTACGGGTGATATTCCACTTCTTCAGCTGCCAACACCGATGAAGTTCATCGAAGTCCAGGCCGCCTATGATAACACCAAGTTCAATTTTGCATCGAAGGGTAAAGTAGGTTCTCAAAGCTTTGAGCAGACCATCACGTTTAAAATCAACCGGATGGATAAGGAAGCGATCGCTTTTGCTACCAGACTTTTGAACGTGCCGGTGGTGATCATCGCTCGGGGTATGGATAACATCAATTATGTAATTGGTAATACCGAAAGCCCACTCGAGCTGGAGAGCAACGCTGACTCTGGAGCCAAAGGGTCTGACGAGAAATTCATCACATTCACCTGCAAGAACGACGGTTATATGCACCCCGTATTACCGCTTGCAGACGACGTAGTCTTCCCAGTGGAAGCATTGCCTGCAGCCGCCTAGCAGGATCCCGGATGGTCCGCCAGCCATCCGGTTTTTTATACTCTTTTCTCCAATCTTAAAGTTCGATAAAGCTCATGCTTAGCAAATACGAAATCCCTGCAGACAAATTAGAAGATGCCAAAAAAGAACACTGGTGCGTCAAAGGCCGCGTCATTAACGCCACTCAGGTAGATAGTGATGAAGTCGCTGAAAAGCTAGTCAGAAATGGCTCTAAAGTCTTTCAAGAAAAAAGTACAGAACCTATACACAAACCCACACAGTTGTCCCTGGTTGCTACTGAACCGGCACCAGAAGTAAAAACAGAAGTAGCACCTGAACCTGCAGTTGATACTGAAGTAGTAAAAGCGGGAGCAACCGCGAAAAAACAAACCACTAACAAATAATCTAACCAGGTTAAGAACTAACGATTAATTCAGCAGCGAAGAAATAGCCCGAATGGAATCGGGCTATTTTTTTAACCAAACTTTCCTATGGCATCACTCGTAAAACTCAACGCACAGCTGCACCTGGCTCAGCTAGCTTTTTCTAAAAATCCATCTGAAGGGAATCAAGCAAAAATCGACGAACTGCTTGCACAGATCAGTGAACTTTCTGTAATTGCTGATGATTCCAAACAATCAAATCAGCGTCCTGGTTATACCTATGATGAGTCAACAGGTCAATGGATATTAGATCAAACCGGGTCGACTGAAGTAAAAAAAAGGAGGGGAAAGCACCCGCCAAACCTCAGGCTCCCAAGGCACCGGCACCCGCCAAACCGAAAGAACCAGCAAAGCCCAAAGCACCGGCGAAACCAAAGGCACCAGCCAAGGAGCAGCCAGCACAAACGCCTCCAGCACCGGCGGCCAATCAAGGGGAGTTGACGAACTCCTCACAGAGCTCCGAAGAGTCAACCGAGAAGCTTCCCTCAGAAGCAACCAACTCGCAGACACAGACGGAGCAGAACGAGCAAATCTCGTAAAAGAGATACTAAAGCTCGACGAAGAACACGGAGGACTTCAAGAGGAGTATGAAAATGCCCTAAAAAGCCTCGAAAAAAAGTAAACAGCTGTTTTTCGTAACTTGCTCAGAATCAAAATTTTTAAATTTTCGCGGCCCTCAAAAGTAAACCAAGAGGCACGTTCGACTGATCGCCCTTTAGCATTCGCAGCTTGCCGAACAGCAATAAAAAAGATTAGCTGATAAAGGGTAGTAGAATAGTCTTTGAACAATTAAGCTTTAAGAGATACATCAATTTATTAAAAGTACCGATAGTTGTAAATGATTATCTTGGTACCTTAGTAAGATAATCATTTACAACTATCGGTCTTTAGCAGTGTGCAGTTGTCAAAAGCTCATATATTAGTTAGAATATTGCATTCTATATTTAACTCTTAGTAACTGATCTTTAATAGTCTTTATAGTGCTAGGAGACAGGTCCTGATTACCATAAAAAAATGCTTTCCATTCGGCTACACCATCTAAAACACAATGCTTTAGGAAGTGTAAAATCACATCAGAATTACCTTGAATATCTAACCAATGTGGATGTTTTACGTTGACTATAATTATTATTCTCTCTTTAGAAGATGTTGAATTTTGAATTACATAAGGGTCATGTACTGACATATCACTAGAGATATATAGATCAACAGTTAGTTGTGTTCCAACACTTATAATATATTTGTTTGATTCTTTATGTGTAATTCTATTTAATACAGAATCGTTACTCAATTGCACAATCTCATCTGGTAAAATCTCAATTGAAGTTAGAATCCCTGCGAATAAAGGAGATTGTAATTCATATTTAATAGAATCATAAGCTTCATAGATACCTTTATTCTCATCGATACTAGTATCAAGATCTTCTGTATGCCTAAGCGTTTCCGCAGCATTCTTCAGGTGTGCTAGTTCTTCTAATAGTTTAAATTCTAATTGTTCTTCTTCGTCATCAGAGAAAAGAATAGAATCTTTGGTATGGCTTACATCAAAATCATCCATAAATATTTCTCCAAAAAGACGCTGATTCACAAGGTTATTACTACCTCCTTCTTGAGTGCCGAATAATGTTTCAGGGCGATAAGAATCAGGCCATCCTTTTATTACCCGATTATATTGAAGCTGTGAAAATCCCGCTTGTGATCTACTTCCTCTGAACAAAACTCCCGCCCAACCGTTAACACGTTTACCGTTAATTTCAAAGTCAAAATCTGTTTTGTAGGGCGTGCCGTCTTGAGGGTTATTAGCTATCTTGCTAAAGAGATTATCATAATCCCATGTTAAGGGTTCTCCTCTTAAATTTAGCTTCAAAGTGCCACTTGATAAGTCCATTCTATACATAGACTGTAGGTAATTTTTTACCTTGGTAACAGACTTACCTTTAATTGTCCTATTTAAAAGTTCAATAACGACAGTAGTTCCATGTTCTTCTAAAGGGGCATCCGTTTCATGAAACTCTAAACTCAAAGATCCTGTGGCAATTTTAGCAGCCTCTAATACTACTTTATACTTTTTAGGATGATTTAATCGCTTAGTGGTTATAGTCCATTTTTGACCAAACCAAAATGAAGCAGTTTTCATGCCTAGTCCATATTTGGATCTTCCATGAGTATTTGTAGGAGGTAATCCTACTGTAAGAGCATTTTCTAAAATGGTTAAATCCATGCCAATTGAATTATCGGCAATAGATATAAAATTGTTCGTTCCTGAAAATGAAAAATCTATATTGACTGTAAGAGAAGTTTCCTCTATATTATAACGCTCATCTAGTACTTCTCTATTAGAAAAATATGCCTGAGTCGCATTATCCACAAATTCTGCCAAAGCATGCCATGGAGTATATGATAGTCTTTGATATGAAAGAATAACTTCGCTTCCAAATTGAATATCCATCACTAATTGATTTTGAGGTGAAACCTAGCTAGAGAATCTTTTTCCAGAGATATTGTATCTCCTTCTTCATAAACTTTGTTTGGAATTAAAACATAATCTTTGCCTGTCAAAATAGGATTGGCTCCCACTGAAGAAATATAGACTTTGTTTCTTAAAGTTTTCTTTTTCCAAACAGTTATTCTAGATGTATGATCATAAATGCTAAACTCAACATCATCAGCGATTCCATTTAATATATCGGAGTTTATTACCGTTAATACATTTGAAGCACCAGGTGCGTTAATTTTGCAATGGGAGGCTTCAATTTTAACGTATGGATAAAAACCGTTTATTCTATATAATTCAGTAGAATTCGTATTTTTAAATATCTGGAAAACACATAATTTGACCCCAATCTTGTTTAATTCATTATGGAGTTTAGTATTAGTAGGGTTTTGATCTATTATGACCATGACCTTTGGAGGGATATTGTCTATCAAATTGTAGACCTTAGATTCATCAAAACTAATTCCTACTTCTTCACCTTTTCGGACAATGTATTTTGATAAGACCAAAGAGTTGAATTCTGGATTTTTAAATACGTTAACTTGATCAATAATATGATTTAATGTATGGCTTATTTTTTCAACCTCAATAAACCACCATTCTTTGTAATTTTTATCGATCATTAATAAGTCGGGCCTTTTTGTATCTTTTCCAGATACAATGTCATACTTAAACGAGATGACATTGTATTCAGCAAAAACCTCTTTACAATTTTGAAGTATTTTATTTTCTAAATCTGTTTCAGATATACTAGAAACTAAGTTTAATTCTTCGTACCAGCAGTCGTTAGGTTGAGAGATTGGATGATAGACCCGTGCCATAATTATTATAAATTAAAATATCGTCATAAATTAAATCTTCCTTTAGAACCATCAATGTAAGATGCGTTTTTTTCTAAGCTAACCCACTGCCTCCCTAATGACTCTGAAACAAATCCAGTTGTATTACTTCCAGAAAATGGGTCAAAGACTATATCATTTTCATCTGTTAGAAATCTTATAAAGAACTCCGCAATTTCTTTAGGCATTCTAGCTGGATGAACAGGAAACTCATTGTCTTTGCAGTACTTAGCATATTGCGTATCACTACTAGTATTTGAAAGTGAAAATACATTTGATGGTATCGAGCCATTGTTATTTGATAAAAATGATTTTTCACCAATAACGTGCTCAGATGGTCTTACCCCTGAATTGTATTTTTTGCTACTAAGAAGCTGCTTCATCGATTCACTATATTCATTTAAAACCTTTTTATTATCTGCTTTAGGATACTCAATTGGAGACATCCACCAAATATTGGTAAATGAGTCCTTTACTCTAATCCTGCGTATATTTACCCATTCTGCTGGACTAGGTAACTTTGCTGTGTTGTTCCATATGAATTGTTGGCATAAATTATAATCTCCAGCATCTAAAAATGCCATCAATGACTGTAAAGGTAAAATGGACATAGCTGGACTACCTTTAACCCAAGAATTCCCTATCTCAATCACTATTGAGCCGTCTTCTTTTAAAAACTTCCCTAGTGACTTAGCTACATTTTCCATCCATTTCAAATAGACTTCTCCTTTGAAGTTACCATACTTTTTTCTCCTGACTAGGGGAAATGGGGGGGATGTGAAAATGAGACTGACTTTTCCATAGTATTCACTTAAAGCACCATCTTGAAATATTTCTTCAATTTCACCATGATAACTAACTCCTTTCGCAGTACTGAAAGCAACTTCCATTTCAAGATTAGATTTTAATCTGGCAAAACAAACAAGAAAGTTCGCCTGACGATGATTTTTTATTTAGAATTGTTTATTTTATTAGTTATGTTGCTGATTATCAGTAATATAAATTTATATATGTAGGCACTGTTTTTAGATTGCCACTATGCCTACATATATAATATATATTTAATACTCAGATTTCAGACCCCTTCCTCAAATGAGCAGTATCTTTCAAGATTCGGATTTCTAATATTTTAGCGTAATGCTTCTGAGTCGTAGATACTGAACTATGGCCTAGGATTCGACTAACTGTTTCCAAGGGTACGTTATTGTTAAGTAGATACATACCTGCTGTTTTACGACCAACATGACTTGTAATAGGGAAATCAGCCTTAAGTAGAGGTTCTAGAAGGTGTAGATGCCTGTTCATGGTATGGACATCAGGGACTGGAAGTAAACCCTTGTATTTTTTAAGTAAAGCTTCTGCTTCGGGAAGCAATGGTATTAAGCATGCATCAGGATTTTTCTTACGTTGTTTATATCGGAAAATTTTGATAATAGATTCGCCTTTAAAATCCTTCAAATGCTTAACTGGATCAAACTGACTCAATTCGGCATATGCCATACCTGTATAACATTGAAAGAGAAAACAATCTACTACTTCTGCTAATATGCCATAGAATTGAGTTTTACCTAAAATGAACAGTTGGGCATCGTCGAGATAAAAAATAGGTTTTGGTGGGTCTTGTTTTAATTTTAATGAATCGATAGGATTTGAAATAGTCCAGGCTTTTCTTTTAGCAAAATCGAATACTCTACTTAAATTTTGAAGGTTTTTGACAGCATGGTTTTTGCCATGCTTCTTGGAAGTCATTAAATATCTAAAGTATTGTTCGGCCATGTTATGAGTGAAATCAAACAAAGCTATATCGTTCCTTTTCATCTCATTCTCAATAAAATCTTGGACGTGCTTTTTGTAACTATACCATTTTTCGATCGTCTTGACTTCGAGACCGTCTTCTGCGTTTTGGTTTTCCTCTAATTTGTCCAAGAAACGCTGATATGTAGTAAGTAGAGTAGGGACGGCTTCGTTACCTTTTAAATATTTTAACCTGACTATATTAGCAGAGCAAGGTTGGTTTAAAAGTCGTAAAGAATTGAAAATTTCCTTGATGTCCGTTCTAACGTTTTCTAACGTAGAATTATCCTGTTGTACTTCTCTAGAGGATCCTTTAATTCTTTGAGTTTTAGAATCCCATTTTTCAGGGATTACATCCACACCAGTGGTGAAATCTGAGGCAACTTGTCCATCAACACGAATTCGTGCATAGATTTTTACAGGGCGGGTTTTGTCAGTAGTCGATGTTAATCGAAGTTTGAAATTGACGCTTAACAGCATTCTTTTTTAGGCATAACCGATTTTTTTAAGTGTTTGTAAATCTTTGCCTTGATAAAAGATAATACTTGCACTTAAATAAATCTGTCAAGTGGTAAAGAAGTATCGACGTACCCTCGATTCAAAAATGTGCCTCGATAGGTACCTTTTGGGGTCACGATGTACCCTCAATCTGAAACGGTGCCAGTAAATGTGCCTTCAAACAAAACGCTGATTAAACGGTAACTAAAAAGGGTACACGTCTTGAACTAAATGTCTGAAAACAAAAAAACCGCTGACGAATCAGCGGTAAGAAGGATGTTGATCAATCGTTGAGCCTCCTACAAGACTTGAACTTGCGACCTACGCATTACGAATGCGTCGCTCTACCAACTGAGCTAAGGAGGCGTTTGGTGGCACAAAGATAGGGTTTAAAAAAGGCCCTTGTCAAGCCCTGTGCCAATATTTTATTGATTCAAGGTTGAAATTTGTATAGAAAGCCCCGGTTATTCTCCGTATTTACCCCCAGCACGTAGAGTTCACCTTGTTCATCCTCACCGAAACTATACACCTGCCAGTTGGCCGGACGACTACGCGGCTGTACTACGCCCCGGGGCCAGGTTTTGCCCTTCGATTCCGTCAGATACCAGATTGGGCCCGACCAGTCGGCGAAGATGTATTTGCCCTGCAGAGCCGAAATGGCCTTGCCCCGGTACACAAAACCGCCCGTGATGCTGATGCCTTCGCTGTGCGGATATTCCGTAATCGGATCGATGTAATTTTTGGGATCGGGGTCTTTCTCGTTAAAGGGATGATACCCCTCACGCACCCGCCAGCCGTAGTTGCCGCCTTTCGTGATGAGGTCTACTTCCTCGTACTGATTTTGTCCGACGTCACCGGCGAAAAGCTTACCATTGCTCTTGTCGAAGCTAATCCGCCAGGGATTCCGCAGGCCATACGCGTAAATCTCGGGTCGTGCCCCCGCCTGAGCTTTGAACGGATTGTCCGCAGGAATGGCGTAAGGAGCTGTATTGACATCAATCCGCAAAATCTTACCCAGCAAAGTATTCATGTTCTGACCGTTGCCGTGCTCGCCGTGGCGGTCATTCGCTCCGCCGCCGTCACCCACGGCGATGTACAGGAATCCATCCGGACCAAATTTTAAATCGCCGCCATTGTGGTTCGATTCCGGCTCGTTGAATTCCAGAACCAGCTTACCGCTTTGCGGATCGGCTGCGTTTTTGTTACCCGATACCGTAAATTCCTGAATCACACTTTTGTGATTGCCGCCGCCCTGCGATCTGGCACTGTAGTACACGTAAAACTTGCCATTCTTGACGTACTGCGGGTGAAAAGCCAGTCCCAGCAGGCCGCGTTCATCGTAGCCGTTGTTTTTGATGACCACCTTAGTAAGATCCAGAAAAGGCTGGGCGACGAGTTTATTTTGATCGATGATGCGTATACGTCCGACTTGTTCGGTTACGAACAGACGACCCGATCCGTCACCGGGTACGGCAAAAGCCGTAGGCAAATCCAGCTGATCGGAGAGGAGTTGCAGTTGTACGGCAAGGGGCTTTTCAGCCTGCGTCTGCTCGGGCGACTGACAGGCCACGTACCCGCAGTTCAGGGTCAGGCTCAGTCCTAGTACAAGAAAAGATCGAAGCATAGGGTAGGAATCATTAAGTATACGTCATGGTCTAAAATAAAAATACCAGCCCCGAAAACGGCAGCCCATTTCCCGCAATAAGTCACCCGGGCGTTCTTTCCTGCTGGCCGAATTTTTTAGCCCTAAGGTTTGATCACCATCTAACGTTAACGCTATGGCAGCTACTCCAAATCAGTCGCAAACCAATCCGGATGAAACGCGTGACCTACAGCAAAGGGCTCACGAACAACTCACTGCTCAGGAACTGGAAGAAATCAGAAAACAGGGCCAACCCTTAACCGAAGCTCTCCTGCAGGAAATTTTGGAACGGCGTAATAAGTAAATTGGTAAAGCTAAAATCGTCAGTCAGGGTAGAACCAATATGCTCAGCCGGGTTGTTGCGTTGTGATCTGTCGGCGGATTTCGATCAGGGCTGTGATGTCAATCGCCGTACAGACAATGCTAACTACCCGGCCTTTCTGGTTAAATAAGGGCGTGTACGAATAGCTAAACCAGAATTCCTGCAAGCGATCACCGACCTTAATGTATACATTACCTTCGGAAGTGTGATAGGCGTTTCCCGTGCGGAAAACATCCTGAAGAATCGCCATGAAGGGCTGATCCGTAAATTCGGGTACGGCCTCGAGTAGGGGCTGACCTATAACCGAAGCCTCTTTGCCCAGGATCTGAAGCATGGATTTATTGATGGTCTCAATGGTCAGTTCCCGGCCCGCCAGGACCGCCGTGGGAGCCGGAGAATTTTCCACGATGGTACTCCAGTGGCGTCGGTTGGATTCCAGTTCCTGCCGGGCCAGTACCAGCGAGGTAATGTCCTGAATAATGCCCGAAAAACGGTAGGCATTGCCGTGCTCATCAAAGAACGCCTGTCCTTTGGCATGTACCCAGCGTAACTTGTAATCTTCGCCGCCAATGGTTCTGAATTCAATGTCGTAATCACCCAGCGACTTCGGATTTAAGGCCCAGGCGATGGCCTGATCGACGCGGGTTTGATCGTCCGGGTGAATATACTCCAACACGATCTCATAAGGAACTTCTACTTCCCGGACAAAACCGTATAACTCCCGGCATCGCTCATCCCACCAGACTTGTTTTCGTTCCAGGTCCATATCCCAGGTGCCCACCTGAGCGGCTTGCAGGGCGAACGAAAGACGTTCTAAATCGGAAAAGCGACTTTTACGTGATGGAAAAGATGGGTCACTACTCATATTGAATTGTTGCTTCTAGCACACGGAAGATAATAGGTAGGGAGCCACGCAAGAAATAGGGACGAAAATCTTTTTTGTCTATGGAGTAATAGTACTAAAAAAGCGGGTTTCGGGATGCTTAATCTTGGGGGGATTGTTTGGCAAAGGGGGATGGAAGTGTAGAAACAAGGTCCAGAGCCGCCCGCCCGCTCTGGTGGGTACGCAACGTAGCAGGAACAGCGTCGATCCTCACGTGCCGCTTATTAATGCTGGATGAAGGAGTTCGCCCAGGCCGGAAGTCGAGTGACGCTATAAACTCTACGAGTCCAGATTTGATTCACGCTTAATGACATCAGGGTTAGGTAGGAATGACCGCAATTCAATAAAAGCCAGACGGTATACCTGAAAGGAGAAATGCCTTTCGACTTGATACCTACAACGGCTGAGGAAAGAACTGGGCGACCGCTACCAAGGGATAAGGATACCGAAGCAAAAAAGGGGTGGCAAGGGAAAAAGAATATGGGAAATTCCTTATTTATACGTATATCGTACATCGACTCTTAAACAATGTCCACGCACATGGCAATTCCAGTTTATATTGAAGAGGTAATTACCGAAGTAAAAGTATGGCTGGTGACGCCAGACAGTATAACTCCCCAGGGCAAATTAATCGATGCGTATTACACCCGCAATCCGCCTCAGTTTGTGGAAGGAGAAACCATCACCCTGTTCGAAAACGGTAAAAAATTAAGCGGCCTGTATAACTTGGTAAAAGTGTATAAAGTCTCCAAAGCATTATCGGTATACAATGAAGAGGTAGGAGAACGAGCCCACGAAGAAAACAGAAGAGTGATGCTGGATATCGTTCTTAAACAGCTACCTCGACAGGGGAGTAGGGTGGAGGATAATGGATGAGGTGGGGTACCTAATCTACCTGCGTTTTGGGGTTAAGGTACTGTTAAGAACAGGGGTATGGAATGGTATTACGAATCTGCGACCTGTATTGCGACTTAAAACGATAAAAGCCCTGAAAAACAGGGCTTTTATCATAGGTGGTGGCTCCGGCGGGAATCGAACCCGCATCTAGCGTTTAGGAAACGCCTATTCTATCCGTTGAACTACGGTGCCAAAAGGATATTGATTCCTGCAAAAATCTAAGGAATCTTCGCAAAAACCAATACCCTTGCCTTTTTAGTAGGAATTTGATTCTTCCAGCCAGTTCGGGAAAATCTGGAAGTGCTTGGCTTTCACCAGATCCAGCAGAGCCTGACGTAGTTCGTCAATGTTCTCTTTCTTTTCTGCCGAGATAAAGATGGCTTTCGGCTTTTCCGTGTCCAGATACGTATTCTTCAGAAAATCGATCGGAGAGAAGTTACCCTCCTGAGCCTCAAATTCCATTTCCGGACTGGGCTGATACAGGTCAATCTTGTTGAAGACCAGAATCATTGGTTTATCACCGGCTCCAATTTCGGCCAGAATCTGGTTTACCACCTGAATCTGCTCTTCGTGTCCCGGATGCGATACGTCCACGACGTGCAGCAGTACATCCGCTTCCCGTACCTCATCGAGCGTCGATTTAAAGGACTCGATGAGCATGGTAGGCAATTTACGGATGAATCCTACCGTATCCGTCAGCAGGAAGGGAATGGTCTCAATCGTTACTTTCCGTACCGTCGAATCAACCGTAGCGAAGAGTTTGTTTTCAGCAAACACTTCGGCCTTGGCCAGTCGCCGCATCAGCGTCGATTTCCCGACGTTCGTGTAACCCACCAGGGCTACGCGTACCATCTGCTCACGGTTTTTGCGTTGGGTAACGGCCTGACGGTCGATACGGGCCAGTTTGTCCTTCAGAAAGGCAATCCGGTCGTTCGCAATCCGCTTATCCGTTTCCAGCTCTTTCTCCCCGGGACCCCGCATCCCCACACCCCCGCGTTGCCGCGATAAGTGGGTCCACATCCGGGTTAGCCGGGGCAATACGTACTGTTGCTGAGCCAGCTCTACCTGCGTACGGGCCTGAACGGACTGGGCACGCATGGCAAAAATGTTCAGAATCAGCAAACTCCGGTCGATGATCTTGACTTCCTTGTTCCGTTCCTGGAAAGCCGTTTCCATGTTACGGATCTGGCGGCCCGTCAGATCATCATCACAAATAATCAGATCAATACCCTGGTCAATGACGTAAGCCATCACGTCCTCAAAGCGGCCTTTGCCTAAAAACAAATTCAGGTCTGGACGTTCGAGGCGTTGGACAAACGTTTTGACCGTCTTCACGCCCGCCGTTTCAGCCAGGAATTCCAGCTCAGCCAGATATTCACGGGTCTGATCTTCGGTTTGTTTAGGCGTAACCAGGGCGATCAATACCGCCGTTTCTATGTCTTTTTCAGTGCTAAACAAAACTATACTTGGGTCTTAGTGTAGAAAGTGGGGACTAGCGTAGGGAGAATAAAAAGGTGTACCTTCCTACTCCGGACTCACCGCGTAAGTGAGGCTAAACCAGCTTTCTACGGAATGATAAAAAGAAAGAAATAGGACCAGGAAAGAGGGCGTCCCTAGTCGACAAAAAGATGATACGTTGCAGCTAAAATCACGATGGAACAGAATGATATATAAGGTTGTTCAGTAGAGTAACACGAGAAATCGATTACTCAGTTCATACTCAGGCAAAATTAATGAAAATAAGCCAAGGAACCAGTGATTGGCTTATGATGCTGGTTCCCGGCCCTGAGAAATGCGAACGGATGCCTGTTAAAGCCTAATCTTTTTACGTACTTTGCCCGACTGATCATTGCTTTTACATGAAAGTTACCGAATACATCCAGCAAGCGAACGGAAAAGCCCTTTTTTCCCTTGAAATCATTCCTCCTCTTAAAGGCCAGAGTGTCACTGAATTGTTTGATACGATTGAACCCCTGATGGAATTTAAGCCACCTTTTGTGGACGTAACCTATCACCGGGAAGAACTCATCGAAAAACGCCATCCCAGCGGATTGATTCAGAAAGTACCCGTCCGGCGGCGGCCCGGCACGGTGGGCGTGTGTGCCAAGCTCATGGAGCGGTTTAAGGTAGACGCCGTGCCCCACGTCATTTGTGGCGGCTTTACCAAAGACGAGACGGAAGATTTCCTTTACGACCTGCATTACCTGGGGATCAACAACGTACTTGTTCTACGCGGCGATCCGGAGAAGTCGGCGGGGGTATTCAAGCCGAAAGAAGGCGGCCACGCCTACGCGACGGAACTGGTAGAGCAGGTGGTAGACATGAACCACGGACGCCTGCTGCACGAAGAAACGGAGGCTCAGCCGACGAACTTCTGCATTGGTGTGGCGGGGTATCCGGAAAAGCACTTCGAAGCTCCGAATCATAGTAATGATCTGCGGTACCTGAAGAAGAAAGTGGACCTGGGAGCGGAGTACATTGTAACGCAGATGTTTTTCGATAACCAGAAATACTTTGATTTCGTGAAGCGTTGCCGGAAAGAGGGCATTACGGTACCCATCATTCCGGGCCTGAAACCCATTTCAACCAAGAAGCAACTGACGGTACTGCCCCGCATTTTCCACCTGGATTTCCCGGAAGAGCTGGTACACGCCGTAGAAGCCTGTAAGTCGGACAAGGAAGTACGCGAAGTAGGAATTGAGTTCGGTATTCAGCAGTGCAAGGAATTGCTGGACTTCGGCGTCCCCGTGCTGCACTTCTACACCATGGGTAAATCGGACTCCGTACAGCGAATCGCCCGGGCGGTGTTCTAAACGACTGAATCGATTGAGGAGCATTCGGATAAAAATAAAGCAGCGTATCTGACCCGTAAAGGACGTAGATACGCTGCTTTTGGTGAGGAGTGGACTAGGACCAGATGCCCTGTGCTTCCGTTTTGATCAGAGCCAGAGTTTCCTGCCAGACTTCGGTTGGACGACCAGTGGAGAGTTCGCTGATCTTACGAGCCAAATCAAGGGCTGGAGCATCCGGGGCTATTTCGGAAGCCGCCCGGTTGACGAGTGCGGTAAGTTCCTGCGTCGTCAGTCGAATGCGTTCCCAGCTTTCCGGGCGGATGTACAACTGCTGAGCGGCATTATGCTGGAACTCCTGTCGTATTTCGGCGACCAGTAACTGTTGCAGATCCAGAGAGCTAAAGGCCTGACCCGCGTTCCGAATGAGTAAATTGCTGGGACTGATCCGTTCGAGAAATAAGCAAAGTCGTTCGTACGCCTGTAGTCGCAACGGTAGTACCACTTTCAGCGACTCCAGTTTAGCATCCTGTTGTTGTTCGATCAGCTGTTTGTTCAGGAAAGCTTTTATCGATAAATAAAACGCGTATAAAACCAGGGCAGCGGGTAAGACTACTTTAAGCAGATCACTAAAAAGCGTTTGCATAGAAAAAGAACGTAGTGAATTAAAGTACAAATTTTAGGGTTACGAGGATACTTTACCGGGCTTTCGGAACAAAAAGAGTCGAAAGAGCACGTATATTAACGTTCAAAAGTAGATAATTGAGCGGCGAATCACCGCATTTTTAGCCAATGATCACGCAGGAAATTGTTCCCATTTCATTTACGCAGTCGGCACAGGAGCAGATACGAGCCATTATTGAAGACAAAAAACTACCTGAATTTTATGGGCTGCGGGTAGGACTGAAGGGGGCTGCCTGCGGAGCTTCGTTTTTGCTGGGATTTGATACGAGAACGGACCACGACGATCAGTTTACCGTAGCCGATATTCCCGTGTACGTCGATCGGCGGCACCTCATGTATGTAATCGGACTAACCATTGATTTTGACGCCGAGGGGGAGGGATTCGTCTTTCAACCGAAAGCGTAATTCTTTCGGTGCTAATGGCAGGAAAATCCTGACGGATAAAGAGTACTGGAGAGCTGGTCGACTTAAGAGTCGGAAACACTCAGGAAAGGTTTGACCTCTTGTACTTGTAAACCCTCAAAGCCCGGCCAAATGACTGGCCGGGCTTTTAAATAGAAAAGGGTAAAGACTACTTTACGCCTTCAACTTCGTCTTCCACTTTTACGTGACCCCAGTTTTCACCCGAACGAATCCGGTTGAGCTGGGTATGCGTAATGCCGAATTGTTTAGCGATCATTTTCAGACGATTTTTGTCGCTTTTCAGCATCTTCTTGATCATGATTACTTTACTCTCGGTAAGCTTATAATTTTTAGTTCGTTTGGGGCGAGGTTTCTCCTGGGGGTTCGTCCGGTGGTGTTCGGTCATTTCGTCCCGCGTCACCCATTTCAGGTTTTCCCAATGGTTATTCAGCTTGTCGTGATCCTGGTGGATAATAAATTTATGATCAGCAGAAGGCCGATTCACAAAAAAATCAGCAACCAATCGATGCAGGTAACGGTTGATCACCTTACCTCCTCGTATCCGGATATTCAGGGAACGGTAACCCTGAATGATCGATCCCTTGATAATGTCACCTTCGGGATCATTCTGAAAGCTACGAAGCCTTCCATAATTTGATACTTCGTAACGGGGGGGATTTTCAACACCCTCAAAAGGGATTTCAATCCACTTTTCATTCCAAAAACTACTTGATTTCTTCTCGCTCATGGTTAATTAATTAACTTCCGGCAAGTACGGTTGACGGGTTAACTCAGACTTAAGACTTGATATTAGGTTCCGGGCGGGCGGTGAAAGAAGAGTTTAAAACAGAGTAGATGGTAAAGTTTTTTTACGCATCTCTGCAAAACCAAAGCCGAATGTAGAAAAAAATTCGGATTTTTCTTTCATACCAAATGTTAATAAAATTAAAATTTTAATGAAAACTTTAATCGTAGGAGCATCGACTCATCCCGGAAGATACGCGTATCTAGCAGCCAATCGACTGCTGAGCTACGGACACGAAATTGTCCTACTAGGTAAAGAGAACGGAGCAGTAGCTGGATACCCTATTCTGCACGGAAAACCCGAACTGGAGGATATTGATACCATCACGTTGTACATTAATCCTACCCGGCAGCCTGAACTCTATGACTATATGCTCAGCCTGAAACCCAGGAGGATTATCTTTAACCCAGGTACAGAAAATTCCGAATTTGAGAAAATGGCGGAGGAGCAGGGCGTAATAGCTCTGCAGGCCTGTACGCTCGTAATGCTGGGTACGGGGCAGTATTGATCATTGGAAAGTATTGATATAAAAGTTTTGGGGTAAAATTTAAAATAAATGTAAAAAAAAGATGATACGGTAAAATTTAGGGGGTAACTTTTTTAAAACTTTGCTTAAATTCTAAAAAGAAGTTAGGCATATTAAAGCTGTAAACTACTCTTCCTACCCGAAGGTTTGTACTCACCAGCGAATCAGGGCAGCACCCCAGGTAAAGCCACTTCCAAAGGCCGCCAGGCAGATCAGCTGTCCTGGTTTCACACGTCCGGATTCCCAGGCTTCCGTCAGGGCAATGGGTATGGAAGCGGCGGTCGTATTTCCGTATTTTTGGATATTGTTAAAGACGCGGTCTTCGGGCAAACCCAGATTCTGACGAACGTACTCAGAGATACGTAGGTTGGCCTGATGGGGTACCAGCAAATCGATATTTTCGGGTTGTAAATGATTGGCTTTCAGACTTTCAAGGATTACTTCAGGAAAGCGTACCACCGCATGTTTGAATACCGTATTGCCCTGCATGTACACTTCCATTTCGGACGGATTTTTCATCGCCGAATCGTACCACCGACCTTCTCTACTGCTCCCCGGACCTTTGACCATTAACTCTTCGGCAAAGGTACCATCGGCGTGGAGATGCGTAGAAAGAATTCGGTGTTCGGCATCTTCCGTGGCCTGAACGACCGCAGCACCGGCACCATCACCAAAAATGACGGCTACACTCCGGCCTTCGGTCGTTGGATTCAGGAAAGAAGACTGAATTTCAGAGCCTACAATCAGAATGGTACGGTACATACCCGAGCGAATGTACTGATCGGCTACGGACAGTGCGTACACAAAACCCGAGCACTGATCCCGGATGTCGAGCACGCCTACGCCCGTCATCCCCAACTCGCGTTGCATGGCAAAACCCGGTCCCGGAAAATAGTAATCGGGAGTAATGGTTGCGTAGATAATAAAGTCTACGTCCGTTGCAGCCACGGCGGCACGCTCCAGGGCTTGGCGGGCGGCCTGGGCAGCCATGCTGGCATTGGTATCTTTTCCGGGAGTAAAGTAGCGACGTTGACGAATGCCGGTACGTTCCACAATCCAGGCATCTGAGGTTTCAAAACGTTGTTCCAGGTCCTGGTTGGTAACAACGTTTTCGGGCACGTAAAAGCCTAATCCGGTAATCTGAGCGTAAGGCATACAAAAAAGTAAGGCCGTAAATTAGGATTTTGTTGTTGAAAAATGTAATTAATTTTTCACGGAACTGGGGATTGCAAAAATGCCAAAGCCCGAACATCCGGTCCGAGCTTTGGCAGATTTTTCTCCCAGTGATTCCGAAACGGACGCTATTGTCTTAGGAAACGGGATTTAATCGGTTATTAATCAGTGACAAGAGAATGTACAGGGCAATGATGGGAGGCATGGCGGCAAAATTCAACAGAATCACCAGTACCGCCGAAATGCCGATAAAGAGATACTTGATTTCGTTGCCTTTCCAGCCGAAGCCTTTGAACTTCAGGGCAAACAAGGGCACTTCCATCACCAGTAAAAAAGACATCAGGAAGCTGAAAACAATCAGATAATTGGCATTCAGGATATACGGAGCCCAGTCTTCGTGTTGCCGCAGAATGACCGGAATCGAAGCAATGAGAAAGGCATTGGCGGGCGTCGGCAGGCCAATGAAACCCGAGGTCTGCCGTTCATCAATGTTGAATTTTGCCAGCCGCAGTGCCGAGAACACGGCAATCACGAAAGCAAAGTAACACTTCCAGATACTGGGTAGATCGGGAACACTATCCAGTATCAGGTGATAAATAATGATGGAAGGCAGTACGCCGAACGTGACCATGTCGGCCAGCGAATCGAGTTCCTTGCCAATGGCCGAACTGGCCTTCACCAGGCGGGCTACAAAGCCATCGAAGAAATCGAATATACCGGCAATGACGATCAGGTACGAAGAAAGTAGCAGATCGTTGTTGAAAGCCGCAACAATGCCTACACAGCCGCAAAGCAGGTTACAGCAGGTCATGGCATTGGGAAGGTGCTTGAGCATACGAGAAAAATTAGCGGGTTAGGCGTACTGTCCGTTCTGACCTACGTAGGGGTTTTCGAGACGTTCACGTCCGATTGTGGTAGCGGGGCCGTGACCGGGAAATACCTCCATTTCATCGTCCAGCGTAAACAGTTTATGTTTAATACTGGAAATCAGGTCGTCGAAATTGCAGCCCGGAAAATCCCAGCGTCCAATACTACCGTGGAAAAGTACATCACCGCTGATACATAGGTTCGATTCGCGATTGATGAACGCTACGTGCCCCGGAGCGTGTCCCGGTACGTGGAGAACTTCCAGTGTTGTATCACCAAAAGTTACGGGTACGCCTTCTTCGAGCCAGGCATCGGGTTCGGCTTCTTCGTAATCAAAAATGCGGTAGGAGGGAGCCCGGACTGCTACAGATTTTAAAACCGGTACATCAAGCGGATGCAGGTAGTACGGAACGCCGTACGTTCGCTTCACAAACGCATTCCCCAGCACATGATCGACGTGGGCGTGCGTGTTGAGCAATTTGACGACCTTCAGGCCTTCGTCGGAAATAAATTCAGTTAACTCTTCCCGTTCCTGACGATCCGAGCAGCCGGGATCAATAATGACGGCTTCCTTCGTATCATCCCAGAGAACGTACGTATTTTCCTGAAAGCCATTGAAGGTAAACACTTGTAAGTATAGCATTTTCTATGAATTCGTTTGAAGGAATAATGTGTTTGAGGAGGTTTGAATGTAATTAGAGTACGTTTGAAAGGTTTAAGGGTTGCGTAAGAAAGGTTTAACCTATTGCTTCAAACCCTGAAGGGGTTCAACGTCAGTAACCAGGGGTACAACCTCTGGACCACCTTAAACCTCAAACCCAATCAAACCTTAAACTCTAACCACCACCCTAAATTCCCAAAGCAAACATCGTCGGTTTTTTGTGCAAATCGGGCTTATGCTCCCGCCAGTATTGAATGGTTTGGGTTTGAATAAACTCGTCTTCCGCCGTTAGGTTCGAACCGATGCACAGGAGCGTTTGCGGCTGGCAACTGCGTAAAAGCTCGTCGAGCAAAGCTCCGTTCCGATACGGTGTTTCCATAAAAAGCTGGGTTTGGCCGCTACGGGCATCTTTTTCCAGCTCACGCACCCGTTTGGCCCGTTCGCCCTTGTCAATGGGCAGGTACCCGTGAAACGCAAAAGACTGTCCGTTAAAACCCGATCCCATCAGCGTGAGCAGAATGGAAGAAGGCCCTACCAGCGGAGCCACCCGCAATCCTGATTCATGAGCCAGACGTACCGCCACCGCTCCGGGATCGGCAATGCCCGGGCAACCCGCCTCGGACAATACACCGATGTCTTTGCCCGGGCATTGCCGCAGTTGTTGGCGGGTTTCCTGCACGGGCGTGTCCTTGTGTAGCTCGAAGAAGGTAAGGTCTTCAATTTTCCTGCCCGTTTTTAATTCTGAAATAAACCGCCGGGCGGTACGCAGATTTTCCGCGAAGAAAACGTCCGTACGAAGAATGACTTCACGGATTTGCGGACTCAATACAGCATCAGCCGTACCCGGAGCCAGCACGGTGGGAATCAGAAACAGAGTGGCCCTAGAGCCGGATTCTTGGGTATTCATTTCGTTATAATTCCGGTGAAGCCTATTCCTTCACAAAGTTCATGACCGCTTCAATAAAAGCTTCTGGCTGATCGGCCTGTACCCAATGACTGGCTCCGGCGATGGTCTCCACGCGAGCTTGCGGAAAAATGCGGAAAATTTCTTTTTCATCCTCTTCGGTGATGTACGAAGAAAGTTCACCACGGATGAACAGCACGGGTTTCGACACGGGATGAATACCACTGAGTTCACTACCCACGGTTTCAATTTCCCGCGTGATAACGGGCAGGTTCAGTCGCCAGGTAAACCCCCCTGCATCGGCACGGGCCAGGTTTTTAAGGACAAAAGCCCGGGTACCCGGGTGGTCTTCGTACTGGGTGAAAAAGGTTTCGGCGTCCTGACGGTTTTTGAGGGTAGCCAAAGGCATCAGGTTCATTCCCTTCAGAATCCCCGTATGGTGGACGGGATAAAACCGCGGAGCAATATCAACCACCACCATCTTATCCAGTAGCTCCGGATAGTTCAGAGCAAACTGCATAACCGTTTTTCCGCCCATGGAATGGCCAATCAGTAGAGGATCGGTGAGTTGCTGATCCTGAATGAATTCGTGCAAATCTTCCGCCATTTCCTGGTAGCCAAAGTCATCACTCCAGGGAGAGCGGCCGTGATTGCGTTGATCGAGCATGAATACCCGAAAGCCTTTTTCAGCAATCTGCTTGCCTACGGTCAGCCAGTTGTCGGCCGAGCCAAATACGCCGTGTAAAATCACGATGGCCGGGCCGCTTTCGCCCGCTTGCCGAAAAAATAATTTCATAAGCAACTATGGTCTTTTCCGGAATTTAACGTCATCATTCCGGGTTAGCTATACAACTTTTGCGGACAAAGTTATCCACCCGACGTCAATCCTTCGTAAACTTGCCGAGGATTACCGTATTCAGGGCTAAAAAATACTGACCTCGAAAGTACCCCAGGCGGTTGTCTCTGAATACCGATCACCACACATGAGTCTTTCCATACAACAAATACAGGCTCCCATCAATGCTGAAATGAAGGCATTTGAGGGAAAATTTCGAGAGTTCATGAAAAGCGACGTCATGTTGCTCGATCAGATCATGAACTACATTGTTCGGCGAAAAGGGAAACAAATTCGGCCCATGTTCGTCTTTCTGGCGGCGGGTACCTGCGGGACGATCAACGAATCGACGTATCGGGGAGCTTCGCTGATTGAACTCATTCATACCGCAACGCTGGTACACGACGACGTGGTGGATGATTCGAATTACCGCCGGGGATTCTTTTCGGTCAATGCTCTCTGGAAGAATAAAATTGCCGTGCTCGTGGGTGATTACCTGTTGTCGCGGAGCCTGTTTCTGGCCGTGGATAACGAAGATTTCGATTTCCTCAAACTCATCAACCGCTCGGTGAAGGAGATGTCGGAAGGGGAGTTGATGCAGATTGAAAAAGCTCGCCGACTGGACATTACTGAAGAAGTGTACTTCGAAATTATCCGTCAGAAAACGGCAACCCTGATTGCGGCCTGCTGTGCGGTGGGAGCCCGGTCGGTGCAACAAACCAAGGAAATGGTGGAGCGAATGCGGTTGTTTGGCGAAAAAGTGGGGATTGCCTTTCAAATCAAAGACGACCTTTTTGATTACGGCGATGCTGAAATTGGTAAGCCCGTTGGGATCGATATTAAGGAAAAGAAAATGACGTTGCCGTTGATCTACGCCCTGAATCGGGCCGACTGGCTGACGAAACGGCGGATTATCAATACCATCAAAAACGATTCGGAGAACCCGAAAAAAGTAGGAGAGGTCATTGATTTCGTCAAAAGCTCCGGCGGCATCGAGTACGCCACTCAGGTTATGCAACGCTACGTGAACGAAGCCCTCACCATCCTGAGCGAGTTTCCGGCGAACATCTACCGGGAATCGCTCCAGAATCTGGTTCAGTTTACCATCGAACGTACCAAATAAAAAAAGGCTTATCCGATCACGGGTAAGCCTTTTAAATTACACGATGGGGTTAATTCGGGACGAAAGTGATTTCGGGAATACCGATGACAAAATTCTTTTTCATGGTTACGGGAAATACTGAAGCCGTGGAATTATTGGGAACGATCCGTTCGCCTTCACTATGAAAGAGAATGCTTCCCTGGACCAAAGGCATAAAATCAGTCGCACCTTTTTTGTGAACGTAGTACTTCTTGGCTACACCCATCGAAAGGTTGTTGATACTAACGACGTATTTCTTCGTGGCATCTGTAATTTCCAGCGGATCGATGGGTAGTAAAACCAGCTTTTCGGGGGCATCGACTTCTACAGCTTTCTGACGTAGGACACTCTGGTCGGCTGCATCCCAGAGCGTAACGGTGTACGTACCAACTTCGGGCATCTTGGCTCCCACCTGCGTAATTTTTCCGGGAACCGAAGCACTGAAGTAAATGCCAACTTCCCAGCGGCCATTATTGAATTGTTCTGACGTCACGTCCGTACCTTTCACAAACGTAGAGATCGGGTTCTCCTGGGGCTTGGTGTCTTCGCCTTTGTCCTTACAGCCAAGCAGCAGAGCGAAGGAGAGGGCGACTAAAAAAAGAGATCGGGTTTTCATTGGTTATCGGAGCTTTAAGAAGGTTGATGGGACAAAGCTCCGAAGGATGGCCTCGCGACGAAATACCACATTTCAGGGAGCCCCTTACCCATTACAGGTAAAATCATTGTTAAAATTTCCAGAGCTCATGATAGTACTATTCTTTTGACCGTATCTTTCGACGACAATCACCCATAAATCTATCTACAATCATGATCAAACGTAATGCTACAGCTGTTTGGAAAGGCAGCGGAAAAGAAGGTTCAGGAGCGTTGACGACCGCTAGTACGGTACTCGACAGCACTCAGTATTCATTCAATACGCGTTTTGCGGATGGCAAGGGTACGAACCCTGAAGAACTCATCGCGGCAGCTCACGCGGGCTGTTTCGCCATGAAACTGAGCTTCGATTTGAACGAAGCAGGTTTTACGGCCGATGAAATCAACGCGAAAGCCACCGTGGTACTCGATCCTTCCAAAGGCGAAGTCACAGAGAGTAATATCGTTCTGACGGCAAAAATCCCAAATATCACCGAAGAACAATTCCAGGAAATTGCGGCTGGAGCGAAAGCGAACTGCCCGATTTCGAAGTTACTGAAGGCGTCCATTTCACTGGAAGCTTCATTGGCTTAAATACAAATTATTGCACGGAAACGGGATAACTCACGCAAGGAGTTATCCCGTTTTATTTTCAGCCGCAGGCACTGTATCTTCGAAGAGGATTTTGTGTTTTCGAATTTTATTTAGGTATGCCCATTAGTAAAGAATTAAAAACGGCCATTCTGGGCCTCACGCGGGAGGAAAAAGACAAACTACTACTGCGGCTCATCAATAAACACAAAGACTTACAGGAACAGCTTATTTTTCAATTGCTGGAAGATGGCCAAACGTTGCCGGAACGACGCGACGATCTGCGTAACAAAATGGACCGTTTCTACAAACTCGATCCGGATTCGTCGGGTTGGTTAATGACGGATATGCGGCGACTGCACGCCGAAATTACCTATCACGTGAAGATTACGAAGGACAAATACGGGGAAGTGGAATTGGTATTGTATCTGCTGAATGAATGCTTTGAGAAGCAGTTGCCGTACGTGCAGAAGTACACATCCAAAACCGATGGCCTGGCCGAGTACATCGCCAAGCGGACGGAAGCCATACTGAAGAAACTGACGAAGCTGCACCCCGATATTCAGTTTGAATTTCTGGAGGATGTCAATCACCTGCTCGAACGGGTGTATGCCTACGCTCCGGCACCCTATGCCAAGCAGTTAGGGTTACCGAAGCGTATGGATATTCGTTAAAGGATAGGATCGATGTCCTTCTTGCGTTTCCGATGCTGGTAGCGGTCGTAGACGTACTGAATGATGCCGTCTTTCAATCCCAGATCGGGTACCAGTATTTCCGTCGCTCCTGACCAACGCATGGCTGACAGATAGATTTCGGAAGCCGGTACAATCACGTCCGCCCGGTCGGGGTTGAGCTGGAGTTTATTAATACGATCTTCCAGCGAGTAGGAGCCGATGTATTTCTGAATCCGCTCCAATTCTTTAATGTCCATGCTGGATTCGGTGACGCGGGTCTTGGCCAGATTGAATAGCTTGTTGATATTTCCACCCGTACCAATCGCCCGGATACCCGCCTGTTTGGGGCCAATGTGGTCCTGAATCCAGCGTTGCATTTTCTCCCAGTCGGATTTCTGCTCTTTCCCTTCCAGTAAGCGTACGGAGCCGATTTTAAACGAACGGCTCGCGACTTTCTGCCGGTTCACGTACAGGTTCAGCTCGCTCGATCCGCCGCCCACATCCACGTGCAGGTAATTGGTATCCGTATCCAGGGATTGCACCACGACGTTGTTGATCAGTTCGGCTTCTTTCGCTCCTTCGATGATGTGAATTTTCATATCGAGCTGCCCTTCAATGCGTGTGACAATGTCACTGGCATTGGAAGCCTCCCGCATGGCTGAAGTTGCACAAATCAGGTAATCTTTACACTCATGCAGTTCAATCAGGAGTTTGAATGAATGAAGCATTTTATACAGGCGAACCTCGCCTTCGGCACTGATCGAACCCGTCGTAAATACGTCCATTCCCAGGCGTAGAGGAAAGCGGACATATTCTACTTTTTTGAAGGTCAGTACGCCCTCGTTTTCCAGTACTTTGGAGATTTGCAGACGGGCGGCGTTAGAGCCAATGTCGATCGCTGCTAGTTTCATACGGAGATGGTTTCAGGGATTATTAATAGCGTTCAATTAAGTAGCGTCGTTCGCAGGCCTGTAATCGGGTAGCTGGGTTTAGAAATTCACCGTTCAGCGTCGATAAATGGAAATGCGGATTGGACCGGATCTGAGCCATTTTCACGCCCGCCTGCCGAAGTTCAGCCAGGCCCGTCGAATCGGTTAGTATCCAGCGGGTCTCGGGTATTTTACCTTCGGGTAGCGGCGGATGTAACTTTTTAGTATAAAAGTCGAACGTATAACTGTAAATCCGATAGAAACTGAACGAATCCCGAACGGCCGGATCAGCAGTACGGGCAAACTCGTATCCCGAATCATAGCGGAACAGGTACGGATAGGCGTTGGCACTCAGCGACATAAAAGTAATGGAAATCCCCGCCAGCGATACTGCCACCAGGCGGGCAAAAACCGGCGATTGACGAATGCTCAGATATAAAATAAATCCTGCCACAGCCAGAGCAACCAGTTGATTGATGATTCCAGGAATGGGCGTAATCACCGTATTCAGGTAAATGGTAATCCCCATCATGAGCGTAACTACTACCGCCTGCACGATCATCAGCGAACGAATAGTTTTCTCGGAACTGGACAACAACTGCCCACTCAGTTGAATTGCCAGATACGGGTACAGCAGATTCAGGTAATGCGGTAATTTGTACTGAGCCATTGAGAGAATCAGCATCATCGAGACGATAATTCCCAACGTGAGTACTTCTTTCTGAGCTTTAAAATTCCGTATTGCCCGAAAGAGCGACCAGTAGATCAGAAAGGCCCAGGGCAGGCACGACCAAAGAAGCGTATGGAAAAAGAAGAAGTAGTCGTTGGAGCCGGAACTTCCCCAGGCTTCACCCTGAAAACGTTCAACGCTTTGCCCCAAAAGAATGAACTTGATACCCGAAAGGCCCGTCATGCCACGGATGACTTTCTCGGGATGTAAATCGAATTGCAGATAGTAGCAGTACAGAATCGGACTGATAAAGACCAGAAACGAAAAACCGATAAAGACCCAGCTCCACTGAAAAATGGCCTTCCAGTTGCGTTCGTACAGTAACTGAAATCCTAACGCCATCAGCGGCATCGCCAGACCAATTCCCCCTTTGGTCGCAAAACCCAGAGCCAGCCCCAGAGCCGAACCCAGGGCATATTTGCGTTTGCCTTCGCGGACGAAAGCCAGTAACATCCAGACGGAAAACACCATACAGGCCGTCAGCAGAGCATCCATCCGTACGTCCTGATTGGATAGAAACTGAGCGTAGCAGGAGGCGTAAATCAAAGCAGCCAGTCGGCCTACCGCCTCCGAATACAGGAGTTTACCCAACCGAAAAGCCGAGTAAAAACCCACGATGGAAGCCAGCATGGAGGGAAACTTATACGCAAAAGTATTAATGCCAAACGTTTTGAAGGATAAGGCACTCAGCCAGAAAAGCAGGTGTGGTTTATCCAGGTAATCCCGGCCCCGGTCAATGAGGCTAACCCAGTCATTGGTCTCCACCATGTGCAGGGCAATCAGGGCGTGGTGAGCCGGGTCGGTATCAAATAGGGGAACGAATAAACCAATGATATAGACGGCGGCCAGAGCCAGCCACATAATCCAGTAGATCGGACTAAATAAAAAACGTTCAGCGTGCATGCATTCAAAGAGGTAGAACTGTCCCGAAGGTAGGGATGCCAAAAATAAGGCAGGAATTCAATTAATCACGCGTTTCGGGCCGCTCGGGTAACGTGATAAAGGCACCCAGCGAAGAACTAAGGGCGTTGATAAAGAAAAAGAGTAGACTGGCCAGTACCGCCTGGTCGGACTGAATGGGCAGGTACTCCGCCGCCGTCAGAAAAACAAATTCGCGAACGCCAATGCCACCCACGGTCAGGGGAAGTACGGAGGCGATGGAGGAAACCAGAAAAACCAGTCCGTATTCCAGTGAATGATCCGTCACGCCAATGGATCGCAGTAACAGCAGAATGACGATTACCTGCGTGGACTGTACACCCAGCGAGAGTGAAAACGCAGCAGGAAACACGGGTACGAATTTCCGAAAGAATAAAAGGTATACGCCCCAGCCGCCCGCTCCAACGAGCAGAGCCATCCCCGACAGCCAGCCGTACGGTAAGCCAAACTGGCTCATCAGCCAGCTACTCGAACCACCCAGCAGGGCAATCAGAAAGGTAATGGCCAGCATACCGCTGCCCCGGTCCAGCAATAGTACCGAAAGAATCAGTCGGTAATCAGTCTGGTGACGGGTACGCAACAGCCAGGCTTTGTAGCCATCGCCGCCAATGCCCCCCGGTAAAAACAGATTGAAAAACATCGAGCGATAGTACAATCGCAACAGGAAGGAGAAGGGTTCGGACAGCGGAACCGCTTTCAGATGTTGCTGAAAACGACTGGTACTCAACAGCTGGGAAACGTTATACAGCACCAGAGCAACCAAAATCCAGCCCCACTGGGCCCGGCGGAGTAACGGCCAGATTCGCTCCCAGTCCATTTGATACGCCAGCCATCCCAAAGCCAGGCTCGTAAGCAACAGCTTCAGGATGGTTTTGACGGCGGGTGATAACTTACTCAAGGGTAGAAACGGGGGAAGAGGCCGAATACAATTCACGAACGAGATAGGTAGACTTCGTACCCGATTCGTAGTACGTTCGCATCATGATTTCAGCCATGAAACCGAAGGTAATGATTTGTAAACCAGCCAGTAGTGTTACGACAGCTACCGTCAGCAAAGGACGTGTACCGATGTCTTCGCCGGTCAGTTTTACGCCCAGCAGATACAGACTGATCAACGCTCCAAACAAAAACGTCAGAATGCCGATGGGGCCGAACAAGTGCATGGGTCGGCGGAAATACTTCTGGAAAAAGACCATCAGTAACAGATCGGACATGACTTTGAAAGTACGGCCCAGGCCGTACTTCGACTTGCCAAATTGCCGGGCGTGGTGACGTACCGGCATTTCCGTCATCTTGGCTCCCTGCATAGCGGCCAGTACCGGAATGAAGCGGTGTAGTTCACCGTATAGTCCCAGGTGTTGGGCAATTTGCCGACGGAAAATTTTCAGCGTACAGCCGTAATCATGAAGGTATACACCCGTCATTTTACGAATCATGGCATTGGCGATCTTGCTGGGAACTTTCCGTAACAACATGCCGTCCTGCCGTTTGGCCCGTACCCCGGCAACAACGTCCCAGCCTTCCCGCTGTAATTTTTCGAGCATGATGGGAATATCGGCGGGATCGTTTTGTAAATCACCGTCCAGCGTAACAATATACGGAGCTTTGGCCTCCGCAATACCCGCCGACATGGCCGTCGTCTGGCCGTAGTTGCGGTTTAGTACGACCAGTCGTACGCGATCATCCGCGTACTGTTTGATTCGGGCAATGGTGGCATCGGTAGAGCCGTCGTCCACCAAAATCAATTCATAATCCAGACCCTGCATGGCCTCGCGTACGCGTTGCAGCAGGGGTTGTATGTTGTCTTCTTCGTTTAAAAGGGTAATCACCAGGGAAAGAAGCGGTGCCGTTTGCATGCAATCAATGAGTTAAGTGGGGAAGGGACGTTTTCCAGCGAACAAATTCTTTCAGCCCTTCCTCCAGGGTTACCACGGGCTGATAGCCCAGTAACTCCTGCGATTTGTTGAGGTCTGCGTAGGTTTGCGAAACATCGCCGGGTTGCTCTTCCCGGTATTCGTAAATCGCCTCCCGACCCAACGCTACTTCGAGGGAAGCGACCAGTTTCCGGAGGGTAACGGGTTTGCCCGAAGCGAGGTTAAACGTTTCGAAACCTGGCTTTTCGTAAGCCATGGCCTGCTCAATGCCCGTTACGATGTCGCTGACGTGTGTGTAATCACGACGCGTACTGCCGTCTCCGTAGAGCGTAATAGGTTTGGCTTCCAGAATGAGTTCGGCAAATTTATGAATGGCCAGATCGGGTCGCTGCCGGGAGCCATATACGGTGAAAAAGCGAAGAGCCAGAAACTGGATGCCGTGCAAATGAGCGTAGGTACGGCCCAGCATTTCCCCCGAAATTTTGGAGGAAGCGTAGGGGCTGATCGGCAATAAGTTCGTATCGGATTCTTTCCAGGGAACGTTCGGATTCTGACCGTATACGCTGGACGAAGAGGCAAAAATAAACTTCTGAATGGATAAATGCCGGGCCACTTCCAGCAGTGAAAGCGTCCCCATGACATTCGATTCGTAGTACGGACGCGTAGACTCAATACTTTTGCGAACGCCCGCTTTAGCCGCCAGATGAATAATGGCCTCGAAGGTTTGCCCTTTCAACACGTCGAGCAAATACTCCTGCTGACTAATATCGGCCTCGATAAACTGAAAGTTCGGATGTTCAAGCAGACCTTTCAGATTCTCACGTTTCTGGGATACCGGGTAAAAATCATCGAAGTTATCAATGCAGGTAACGGCCACACCGGGCTGCGAAAGCAACCGTTCGGCGAGGTGACTACCGATAAAACCTGCCCCTCCGGTGATAAGGTATTGTTTTATAGTTTTCATGGATTTCATGATCACTCTTTCTAGGCAATGTGTAGCAACGGTATTACCGCCTGGTAATCAGAAAGGGTGCGAAGTTACGATTGTTTGGCGGGCTATAAACGTTTTATAGCTACTAAATTGGACAAAACCTTTAAAAGAGCCTTGTTTTTAGGCGAAAAAATGGGACCAATACGGGAAACGCTTACAAAGAACGCGGTAACGGAGACGGCGTTTTTCGAAACAAAATGGTCGTAGGTGTTTCAAAAAGATCCCGCTTTCGGGTTAGTTCTTTCAGTTGGGAAAAGGTCGATAATTCGGGCAGAAATTCCGTCCGTGAAATAACGACTACAGAACCTTCCGCCCGTAAAACTTCCGCCAACGCTTCCGGTGTATTCACTACATCCACCGATCGATTCAGGTAAAAAACATACGCCGGATTGAACTGCTTATAAGCGATGACTTTTTCTTCCGGATTGATCGAACTAATGGTTTGATTAACCGGGTTCTCGCGATCAATGATCGGGTAGGCCAGCTGGAAAAACAGTACGGCGGTCACTACAAACGATCCTGCCAATGCCAGCATCGTACGGCTGAATTCGCCGTGTCGGAATCGGCACCAGGCCGCTGCCGCTCCGAGGGGAAAGGTCAGAAAGATAATCGCCCAGCCCGCCAGGTGTGACACCACCGGATCAAGCCGTAAACCCAGATAAAAGGCTATGGGGAGTAAAGCTGCCAGTACGCCGTAAGTAATGAGCGAAGGCCGCAGTTTTTTCCAGGCCATTTCCTGATCAAGCACCGAATCCAGAAAGGCCGCGATCAGTACCGCCACGAAGGGATAACTCGGAACGGTATAGTTAAAAAGCTTCGTCCCCGAAAAGCTGAAAAATCCAATTACGACACTGGCGATACTAAGCCCGAAAGCCAGGGCTGGAACTTCCTGACGATGTTTCCAGGCCCGTACGAAGGCCTGTGGAATAAAGATTGAAAAAGGTAATAGTCCAATCAATACGTATAAGGGGGTAATCAGGAAAAATCCGCCATGCCCTTCCATCGGGGCTTGAAAGCGTTCGAGGTTGTGCTTTAGAAAAAATCCTTCGGTCCAGGCACCCGAGGTAGCTTCGTGTACACGCAGGTACCAGGGTAAGGCCAGGAGCAGCGTCCAGACTAAGCCAGGTACTAACCCTAATCGAAACGCTTTTCTGAAAGTCCCCTGAAAAAGCAGAAACAGGCCAATCGCTGTAAAGATGAGTACCAGAGCCACGGGTCCTTTGGCCAGTACACCCATGCCCAGCGACGTATAGAAAATCGCCAGATTGAGCGTTTTTTGCCGTTGCTGGTACCAGCCGTAGAACGATACCCAGGCCAGGGTCAGGAAAAAAACGAGGTACGGATCAGGTACGGCCATGCGAAACTGGACCCCAACGTGCAGGGAAGCCAGTAATACTAACGCTGAAATCCAGGCGACCCGGGGATTGAAGTTACGCCAGGCAAAAGCGAAAATCAGCAGAATGGTACCCATGCCGCAAAGAATGGAACCCAGCCGGGCCGAAAATTCACTAACACCAAACAGAGCGTAGCTCCCCATCATCACCCAGTAGTGCAGGGGCGGTTTATCGGTGCGAAGCTGTCCGTTGAAGGTGGGTACGACCCAATCCTGTCGTTCGTACATCTCGCGAGCACACTCGGCGTTCTTTGCTTCGTCGAGGGAATACAACATGAGTTGTGAAGTTCCCAGCGAAAAAAACAGGAAAATGAACAGCCCGAGTAGTAACAGAGATTCGGATCGTGTTAACGATTTCATAGCTGTAAACCCGTGCAGCCTAGGCTGCCAGTCCAGAACATATTATCGCAAAGTAGCCGAAAGAGCCGTCGCTGGAAGCGGGATGGGAGCACTTCGAAACGCATTGATCAAATCACCTACGGTATCGATGCTACGCAGCGAAGGTTCGGAGAGCTCCTGACCCGTCAGGTATTCAAGCTCGTTGGTGAGTTCACACAACTCCTGGTAAGTCAGACCGTAGTCTTTTTTGAAGGAATGATTCAGGCGAACGGAAGAATAGACATAGAAGCTTTTTTTCAGCAGCTTCTTCAAAGCAGAAATAAGAGGATTCACGGATGTTTTCATGGTCTTTAATGGGAAAATACTCGACGAAAATGGCGGCTGCCATCTCAAAGAAATCAGGGGGCCTTTGGGGCTGGTCCGCTACTGCCCTGGGCAGCGGACGGACAAAACAGGGGAACTCTAGGGGTATGTATAACTGAGTAATACGCGTGAGGTTACGTTAAAAAAGATTTCGGGGGTTACTGCAGGCCTTTCACCAGGATCGTTAATAGTAAATCAATTTTGGCATCCAGGTCGGTATCGGAAAAAAACAAATCAAACTCTAAACCACGGAAAGCGGAAACTACCACGTAAGCCAGAAAAGGAAGATTCGACTGGATCGATTCATTAAATTCCTGATGATCGACGCCGAATTGCAATATTTCTACAAACAGATCGATTTCCCGTTGGCTAAACTGAATCCGGCAGGATTCCATCATGTCGCGACTGCACGGTAATTCCGTCGAAAGGATCCGGTACAGGTTCAGTTTGTTATGTAAAGCTTTTACTTTGGTTTTGATGACTACTTCTATTTTGGTACGAGCCGATTGCTGTTGCTGGCAGGCCGCCACCATCGAATCAAAAACTTCGTTGATTTCTTTATTGATGACCGAAACGAAAATATCCTCTTTGCTGGAAAAGTAGTAATAGAGCGTGCTTTTACCCTTACCCATCGCTTTGGCGATATCTTCCATCGTAGTCTTGGTTAACCCGTACTGCTGAAAGATTTTCTGTGCCGCCTGGATAATGGCTTCTTTGATCTGTTCGTCTTTTACCAGTGTTCCTGTCATTTCGACTAAAATCGTTTTTCGGTCCAAAGGTAATTGGAAGCTGCACATAATTGTCCTCACCCAGCCAAATAAATATTAACTTATTTTTAACAGTACGTTAGGTTTCAGTTAACGTGAGGGAATGGGATGAAACGGGCGGCTGAGTCGCTTTACTGCAATAGAGCCTTCAGGGACGTAATAGGTTGGGAGGGTGGGCGAATAAACAAAAAGTCCTGCCGGTTCGGGCAGGACTTTTGATAAATGCGGTAAAATGAAGCTTAAACGGACATGATGTCAGTTTCCTTCGCGGTAAAGACCTGATCAATTTTTATAATGTACTGATCCGTCAGTTTCTGAACGCGTTCTTCACCCTGTTTTACTTCATCTTCGGAGACGCCTTCTTTCGTCAGTTTTTTGATGCTGTTGTTGGCATCCTGACGGGCGTTTCGAATATTGATTTTAGCCGTTTCGATTTCTGCTTTTACGCGTTTTACTAGGTCACGGCGGCGTTCTTCCGTTAGGGGAGGAATGCTGATGCGAAGTACTTCACCGTCATTCGCCGGTGAAAAACCGAGGTTTGAGTTGCGAATGGCCCGGTCGATATCGTTTACCATCTTCCTTTCGAAAGGCTTTACGCTAATGGTGCGGGCGTCGGGCGTCGTGATCGAGGCTACGTTTTGTAGCGGACTCGGCACGCCGTAGTATTCGACCATGACACCTTCGAGCATGGCAGGCGATGCTTTTCCAGCCCGGATTTTACTCAATTCAATGTTCAGGTGCTTGATAGCCCCTTCCATTGTTTCTTTCGCAGCTTCGAGATAAAACTCTATTTCGTCCATTGCGGAGATAATAAGTGTGAAGTTTAATGTGGTTTGAATGGTTTGAAAGGATTGAAACGTTGGATCGAGCCGATCGGGAATCAAACGATTTCAAACGGGATCAAACCTGATAACTTACCGATTCATTAGGAAATAAGTGTACCCACTTCGTGACCCATCACCAGGTTTAGCAGGTTTCCGGGCTTGTTCATGTCGAATACAACGATCGGTAATTTGTTTTCCCGGCAAAGAGCAAAAGCAGCCAGATCCATCACTTTGAGATCTTTGGCGATGACTTCGTCGAACGAAACACTGGTGTACCGGGTTGCTGTTGGATCTTTTTCGGGATCTGCCGTATAGACGCCATCCACGCGGGTACCTTTCAGAACCACATCGGCTTTGGTTTCAATGGCCCTGAGGCTGGCCGCTGAGTCGGTCGTAAAGTAAGGGTTACCGGTACCCGCACCAAAAATAACGATCCGGCCTTTCTCCAGGTGACGCATCGCCCGGCGACGAATAAGCGGTTCGCAGATTTGCTCCATTTTTACCGCTGACATCAATCGCGTAAAGAGCCCTTCTTTCTCGAGGGCTGCCTGAACAGCCATCCCGTTGATTACGGTGGCGAGCATGCCCATGTAATCGCCCTGTACCCGATCCAGACCGGTTGCTTCGAGTTCTTTCCCCCGGAAAATATTTCCGCCTCCTACCACGATCGCTACCTGAACACCGAGATCTGCAACGCGTTTTACTTCTTTGGCATACTGTTCGAGAATGGAAGAATCGATGATTTTATCCGATTTCTTTTCCCCGCTGAGAGCCTCTCCACTTAGTTTCAGTAAAATTCGCTTGTACTTCGGCGTTTCCATATAGGCAGTTTTTGGGTCGCTAAGTTAAGGCGACGGCTGGGAGAATGGCAACTGCCCGAAGATTTTTCTTTGAGGAAAACCGAAAGACGGACTGGATTTCATAGTGGTTATCAGGCCTTTCCGAACAGAAATTTGTCGAGGCGAAGGGTAAGAAACTGACTTTATTTTAGCCTGAGCACAGTGTACCCTGGAAGAGAACGTTCGAAAGCTGTCCCCGCATTTCATACGGGGCTACGTACCTTGAACCCCTTCGGGGTTGATAGTTTCCAACCCCGAAGGGGTTCAAGGTACGTAGCCATGGGTACTACCCATGGAGACCTGAAAAAGAAGAAGTTAATTTGTTGAAAAGAAATATAATTTGTAAAACTATCAACTATCAACTATCAA
>NZ_NMPS01000101.1:0-9457 GCF_002261125.1 Siphonobacter sp. BAB-5385
CCCGCGTTCATGAACGCGGGCTTCCCTGTTTTATAGCCATAAGACCGTTCAAACAAGAATCAAGCAGATTCCCGCTTCTTCAATAGTACGAAAAACAGAAAACCGCAAACAGAAAACTAAAACACCGCCCGCCACTCATACGGCTCAAGCGTAATCGTAGCGGCTCCGGGCAGGCGTATCTGTAGCTCTTCGGTCGTATGATTGGCCAGCAGCGTAGTTTTCCACTTGTTGCCCTTTTCCAGAATCAGGCTACTGCACCGCAGGGGTTGTGAAACCCGGCTGGGGATTACGCGTTCGGGTTTAAACTCACTCAGAAAAGCAAACCATTGGTACAGCGGCGTGGGCTGGTCATCGACAATGATACCGTTGGGGCCAAACGCTTCGTAATACGTAACCGAGGCAGCACCGGCTTCGGCCAGGTGTTTGAAACTTCCTACCGTCCAGCTGGCGGCAAAATTTGTATGCAGGCGTTCGTCTGGATCAGGAGCGAGCAGCACGGGCGACACGTACACGGGTTTGCCCGAGCGTGCGGCGGCTGTACGAACGGTATCCGCCTGACCCGCCAGATTTTCGATGATAGAAACTTCATCGAATGTATGCACTTGGGGACTGACGGAATAACTGACGAAATCTACCCGGCTGTACTCGAATGGATGCCGATTGAAATTGACAAAAAAGCCGTTGGTACCGCCACCAATTTGTAAAGCCGGCCAGCGGGATTCGAGTAGGGGCAAAGCCCGGTCGAGTAATTCCGAGGTCGTTAGTCCGTTTTCGTTAAGCAGAATGACTTCCTTAATCAATGGCTTGGATTTAAATAACCTCAGACTCGGTACGTATTGCTCGTCAATCAATACGGCTAATTGTACCGGAACTCCTACTTTTTCAATCTGCTCGAACGTAGCCTGAAAATCCTGCTCCCAATCGGGCTTCCGCAAATCCAGACGGAGCAGAATATGAGCGGGGGTAAGCTTCCGCAGCAATTCAATTTCTTTCGTGCTGACCGAACGATCCAGCTCCGGCCAGGTGAGTCCCCAGGCGGGGATGGACTGTGGGTCGCCAGCCATATCAATCCGAACGCTGGTATCGGGCGTAATGAAAGGTGGCCATTCGCCCGTAAAGGTTAGTGTAGCTCGCTGATGAAACGTTTCACCCGCCTCCACTTCGACGGGTTTGGGCAAACTCTGTGGCGTAGCGTACGTTTTATAAGAAGTATCCGAGTAATTACGCTGGTCTTCCGTTTCAAAAATATCGCCTTCCAGCTCAATCTGGGCTTTTAGTTTAGGGGTAACGTCCCATTCCATAGCCGCAATCGTCAGAAAGGGTTGATGCGGCATAATGAGATCCGGAAATTCGGCGGACGTATCCTCACCGTTCGGATGAATGATGCGAACGGGTTTACCCCGAAAACCCTCTACCGGGTGCAGGATACAAAGGCCTACCCGGTTTTTGGAAAAGTTCTCCAGAGCCGTTCCCTCCCAGTCGAAGGTCACGGAGCCATCCATGTTTCCCTGAATGTGAACGTGGCCTTCCATGCGGGGCGTTTCGGTGCTCCAGCGGTACTGAATTTCAAAGGTATCTTCTGAAGGCTCGATGCGTTCTTCCTGAATCTGAATGTCGGCCGTACCCCAGTTACCATCCCGGATGGCAACGTAAATTCGACGAAGTACTTCCTGGCCCTCTATCGTAAAATAGCGTAAAGAGCCTCCATGGTACAATAGCGTTAGGTTTCCGGCACGTAATAACATCAGTAATTTCAGTTTAAAGCTAGCGGGAATGAATAAAAAAGAATGCCTAAGCGGAAGGGTTTACTGACGGTTCGGTCGGATTTTCCATTCCTGTAACAGACTATCCCGAAAGGTACGGGCGGAACGAGACGATGGAATTTCAAACGAACCAATGGTCGGTAAACCCACTACTTCCAGACGGGTACGGAACTGACGATCGGGCAGGCTATCCGGGAAAAAATCAAAATGCAGTACCTGGTTACCCTTCGGGGTTGGATACGTATACGAGTCGGTTTCCTGCTGAAGTTTCTGTTGACGAACCCGTACTTCTTTCTTCCAGAAATGGGGGCGATTCGGAGACTCAACGCGGGCCGGAATCCAGCTAATACGGGTAGTTCCGGCCGAGTCGGTGGTCAGTCGCGTTTGGTCGGTATCGAGCAAAAGCTGCATCCCCCGATTGGCTCGCTGAGCATTCAGATCCGTACCGAACGTTTTCAGATACCCCTGGTCACGGGAGGAGCGGGGGTAGGTTTGAAGCACTCTCCAGCCCAGAACACCCACGCCGATTAGTAAGAGAAAAAAATAACACGTTCGAGTTTACGGAGCAGAGCCATGAAAATCAGGTAGCTAGAAAATAAGCGGAAATTTTTACAGCACTCATTCATGCTGTAAAAGCCTTTCGACACACCTAAAGCTAGGAGAGACCACTCATCCGCAGAAAAAATCACGGGATTTTTTGTATTCACTAAAACCATAGGGAGCAGGTAACTGTTTTACAGCTTATAAGTATAAGAGCCAGAATTTTAACGGATACGTAGAAAAATAGACCCTTTGTGTCGCAAAAAAGGCAGACCCCTTCCAATGCTTCAAAATGGTGCTGTACATTCCTTGGTAGTTTCGTAGAAAAATCCTATTTTCGCGGCCGTAGAAATCGTGAAAGAACCGAAATTAATTTTGAAGGAATTACTGGTTTAAGCTAGCCTGTTTTCAGGATAAAATCCAACCATAAAAAATTAATTTTGGTCAAGTATAAACAATAAAAATTGACTGAACGTGGCAGATATTTTTGAACGTCGTCTGGCGAATCTAGGCCCTCTTGGACAGTACTCTGATAAAGTCCATGGCTATTTTGCTTTCCCTTATCTCGAAGGTGAAATTGGTCCGCACATGAAGTTCCAGGGCAAGGAAATGCTGAACTGGAGCCTTAACAATTACCTGGGATTGGCTAACCACCCCGAGGTACGGCAGACCGACGCTGAAGCTGCTGCTCAGTGGGGTATGGCAGCTCCGATGGGAGCACGGATGATGTCCGGCCAAACGCCTTACCACGAGGAGCTGGAACGTCAGCTGGCTGAGTTTGTTCAGAAAGAAGATGCGTTCCTGTTGAATTTCGGCTATCAGGGGGTCATGTCCACCATTGAAGCCATCGTCGATTATAAAGATGTGATTGTATACGATGCCGAAAGTCACGCCTGTTTGATCGACGGTATACGCCTGCATAAGGCGAAAATGGGTAAGTACTTTACCTTCAAGCACAACGATATGGAATCGCTGGAGAAAAATCTTCAGCGGGCTACCAAGCTGGCCGACGAACAGGGCGGTGGAGTGCTGGTAATTACCGAAGGCGTTTTCGGTATGTCGGGAAACATCGGAAAACTTGATGAAATCGTAGCTCTCAAGCAAAAATACAATTTCCGTCTGCTCGTGGATGACGCCCACGGTTTTGGTACGATGGGAGCCACAGGTTCAGGCGTAGCCGAGCACCTGGGCGTACAGGATGGTGTCGATTTGCACTTCTCGACGTTTGCCAAATCGATGGCAAGCATCGGCGGATTCATCGCCGGCCCTAAAGCGGTCATTCAGTATCTGCGGTATAACCTGCGTTCGCAAACGTACGCTAAATCACTACCGATGCCGCTGGTTATCGGAGCGATGAAGCGTCTGGAATTGCTGCGTACGCGTCCGGAATTGCGTCAGAATCTCTGGAACATCGTAAATGCCGTACAAAACGGTTTACGTAGCCGGGGTTTTGATATTGGTACTACGCAGTCACCCGTTACGCCGGTATTCCTGCACGGTGAACACGCCAATTCCGTCGTGACGCAACTTGTTGTGGACTTACGCGAAAATCTGGGAATCTTCTGTTCGATTGTTGTTTATCCCGTTGTTCCGAAAGGTGTAATCATGTTACGGATCATTCCGACGGCCGTGCATACGCTTGAAGACGTTGAACGTACACTGGATGCGTTCGATATTATTCAGGAGCGACTGACGTCTGGTACTTACGCCGATAAAGGTTTTGCTCAAGTGGTAAAAAGTGCCGTTTAAGGCTCTTAAACACTGATTTACCCCATTTTTTTCAGTTAATACTGGATAAAATGGGGTATTTTTCTGCTCTGGGAAATAAATTGTATAATTTTTCCAAGAACTTTCACATTTTTGAGCTACTAACACTTGCAGGGAAAGCGTAAATGCCTAAATTTCGCCAGAAACGCACATTTGCGTACTTTCAATCGTTTGTTATACATTAAAACACCAGACTCACATGAGCAGATTTTCAGAACTCAAAGATTTAGTTATGTCACTGGAAGGTGACTTCGAAAAATTCTACGATAAACAAAATCAGGCTGCTGGTACGCGGGTGCGTAAAGGAATGCAGGACTTGAAAGTACTGGCTCAAGACATTCGGTCTGAAGTACAGAACAAGAAAAATGAAAAAGAGGATTAATACTACGCCTCTCAAAACATTCAACCCCCGATTGTAAGCAGTCGGGGGTTTTTTGTTGCTTAAAAATGCTCGCGGTTCATGACGACGGCCACACCTTTAGTAGTCACCTTCTTCGTCTGAACATCGATGATTTCCGTAGAAATCTCCGCCGTATGTTTATCTACGTTGATGCTTAGAATTTCGAATCGGGCTTCGTAAGCGGTATCAACAAACATCGGACGAAGAAAATCGAGCGATTGCTTCACGTAAATACTGCCCGCTCCCGGAAACTTGGTTCCGATTACATTGGAGAATACACTGGCTCCGAGAATGCCGTGAATGATGGGTCGCTTGAACGGTGTACTGGCCGCAAAGTCAGCGTCGAGGTGAAGCGGGTTATCATCACCGGAAACCTGGGCAAAAGCCACGACGTCATCTTGCGTAAATTGAAACGGGTAAGCGTAAGTTTCGCCCTGAGTCATAAGAATAAGTTTGAACGTTTGTCCTGAAATCTTTCGCAAAGTAAGGCCTCTTTTAAATCGCTTCGGACTTTAAGAATTGATTTTGTCCACTTAGGCACGAACAAAGTGTCGGGGATTCCGTAACATTGCCCTTGAATAGACCCCCAAAAAACATGAAACAGTTCTGGCAATCTTTATACAGTTACCGACGATACATCGGCGTGGATGGAATGATGTATCTGGCCTTTATTCTGGTATTGATCCTGCTTTTCATCTTTTTCTCGTGAAAGGAAAATTTTATTATTTTTTTGTGAAAAGATAGTATTTAATAAATGCGAATCCCTACTTTTAGGGTAAGAAGTCCTTCATTTCACCTATTAAACCGTTCATGTTCATGAAAATCACCGTTGTAGGAGCCGGGGCCGTAGGAGCCACTTGTGCCGATAACATCGTTCGCAGGGAATTAGCCCAGGAAGTGGTCTTGCTGGACATTAAGGAGGGACTGGCCGAAGGAAAATCGCTGGACATTTTTCAGACGGCAACCTTGCTGGAATTCGATTCTAAAATCATCGGATCTACCAACGATTATACCAAAACGGCGGGCTCGGATGTAGTGGTGATTACCTCGGGTATCCCCCGAAAACCCGGTATGACGCGTGAGGAACTGATCGGTATTAATGCAGGCATTGTAAAAACAGTAACTACTAATATTCTCGAATATTCGCCCGATGCCATTGTCGTGGTTATTTCCAACCCCATGGATACCATGACTTACCTGGCCCTGCAGGCTTCGGGTTTACCTAAGAACCGAATCATCGGGATGGGTGGTATTCTGGATTCAGCCCGTTTCAAAACGTACCTGTCACTGGCGATGAACGTACCCCCGTCTGACTTGCAGGCAACCGTAATCGGGGGCCACGGGGATACCACCATGATTCCCCTGACGCGACTGGCTACGTATTCGGGTACACCCGTAAGTGAGTACCTCAGTGCGGAAGCCTTACAGAAAGTAGCCGCCGATACGATGGTGGGTGGAGCAACCCTTACGAACCTGATCGGAACCTCAGCCTGGTACGCTCCCGGTGCCTCCGGAGCCCTGCTCGTGGAAAGTATCGTACGTGACCAGAAGCGTATTTTCCCCTGTTGCGTGTATCTGGAAGGGGAATACGGGCAATCCGATATTTGCCTGGGTGTACCTGTAGTGATTGGTAAAAATGGCTGGGAGAAAATTGTCGATTTTAAGTTGAACGAAACCGAGCAGGCTGCTTTCAACAAATCAGCTGAGGCCGTACGGTCGATGAATAGCGTACTGGCAAGTTTATAAGAACAAAGAAGTAGTAAAGAGAAGAGCCGGTTTTCAGCGATGAAAACCGGCTCTTTTTACTTAACTCTGGCAATAAAACGCTGGAACCTTACTCAACAATGAAATTACCTTTCATCATGCTGTAGTGGCCAGGGAAGCTACAGATAAAGGGATAGGTACCTTTCTTGGGAGCGGTAAATTCAATGGTATCGCTTTCGCCGCCACCCAGCAGTTTGGTGTGAGCTACGATGCTCGCGGCTTCTGATTTAGGAATGTATTCCGTACTGGCAGCCATGTTGGCTTTGGAAGCAAAGGCCTGCAAATCCGTACCCGGTTTCAACAATACAAAGTTGTGGCCCATGGCTTGTTTGGCAAATTTGCCGGTATGTTTAAGCGTCAGCTTCACCTTTTGGCCCGCTTTCACTTTAAATTCTTTCTTGTCAAATTGCATGCCGTCGGTACCATTCAGCGTCAGCACTTTCACACCTTTGCCGGTCTGAGCTACGGCTTCATTGGCAGAAAAATTCAAACCAAAAACGGTAAGAGCGAAAGCCGCTACTAAAACTCGCAAACCTGATCGTTTCATGTAATTATTTTTATTTAGTTTAAATTAATGCAATGTACAGCCAATCTGTTAATACTATAACATATGTATTCAAGTTTTTAATTCATTTTAGAGCGAAGCTTAACACTTATTAGGAAATTCATTGGCATGAGAAGCTATACAGAACGCTGTTCAGCCAACGGAGTAAAAGCTTCTAGATACAACATACGAAAGTAAAAGAAGGTAGAGCCATACGGACTGCATTGACTAGCGTACCGAGCAGTATTCCTTTTTTCTCGTTAGCTTTGAAAAGAATATTGATGCGTCAGTCTATGCCGATTTCTTCCCGTCTCTTCTATAGTCCTCCCATTTTTCGTTCGTTCCCGGAACTCATTGCAGCCGAAAGTACCCGCCATGGTGGGGTCAGTGAGCCGCCGTATGCCAGTTTAAACCTGGGTGGTTCGACGCAGGATGATCCCGAGCACGTAGCCGAAAACCGCCGCCGTTTTTACGCAAGTCTCGGTATTGCAGCCGATCAGGTGGCGTCGTCTCATCAGGTGCACGGTTCCAAGATTTGGGTAACCGATCAGCCCGGTCGCCAGCAGGGGCACGATGCCGTCCTCACGAATCAGCCCGGCGTATTTACGTTGGTTACCGTTGCCGACTGCACGCCAATTCTGGTGTATGATGCCGGTACGAAAGCCGTAGCGGCTATTCACGCGGGTTGGCGGGGAACAGTCGCCGGAATCGTCGCGAAGACCTTACAAACGATGCAGGAGCAGTACGGTACCCAGCCGAAAGATTGCTACGGATACGTCGGGACCTGTATCGATGAATGTTCGTTTGAAGTAGGAGCGGATGTAGCCGACCATTTTATCAGTGAGTTCAAACGCTGGGACGAAACGCGGGAGAAGTTTTTCGTGAACCTGAAGGCTGCCAATGCTCAGCAACTCCGCGACTTTGGTATTCCCGAACATCAGATTGGAATTTCCCCGTATTCCACCGTACTCAATAATCAGGACTACTTTTCGCACCGACTGGAAAAAGGCCTGACGGGTCGGATGGTAGCCATTATCGGTAGAAAATAAAAAGAGACCGGCAGTAGCTACTACTGCCGGTCTCTTTTTATGATAAAATAGCTTACTTACCAAAGGCACTCTTCAAACGGGAAGCCGCATAATCCTGGGCATCTTTTGCACTGGGTTCAATGGCGTATGTGCCAAAGAATTCGTGCGTTACGCCTTCGTACATGCGGTATTCGGTGCTAACTCCCGCCTGTTTCAGTTTAGCAGAAAGTTGTTCACCTTCCGTCAGAAGCGGGTCAATTTGAGCGGCGATGATGGTAACGGGGGGCAGGCTTCTTAGGTCTGCTACGTCAACGAGTGAAATGTATTTGTTGTCACCGTCGGCCATCGTGTTGAAATATTTATCCACGAACCACTCTATCAGCGGTTTGCTGAGGGGTTTGGCGTTAGCATACTGCTGGTACGAAGCAGTCGTCAAATCATTATTCGCTACTGGATAGACCACAAGCTGGTGAATCGGCATGGGGAATTTTTCGTCCCGAGCCATCATACTCACATTAATGGCCATATTGCCTCCGGCACTTTCACCGGCTACGGCAACTTTCGAGGTATCACCACTGAATGAGGTAGCATTCTGACGCACCCATTTATAAGCTGCATAGGTGTCCATGTGGGCTGTCGGGAATTTGTTTTCGGGTGCTTTGCGGTATTCAATCGACACTACAATCGCCCCTACGTTATGAGCCAGTGCCATGGCCGAAGCTTCGTATACTTCCGGACTAGCAATGACCCAGCCGCCCCCGTGGTAGTATACAATCACGGGTAAGTTGCCGGATGTGTTTTGTGGTTTGTACATCACGGCCCGAATGGAAGCTCCGTTGGCTCCGGGAATGTTCCGCTGCGTTACTTCTACGCCCAGATTCGGAGCGGAGATATTATTTCTGGATAGCAGTGAGTTTACGGCGTCTTTCACCGTCGGCTTTGTACGGGCTTGCTGGGGCGTCAGGGTATAGAGGGGCGTCGAATCAAGACGAGCCATTTCTTCAATGATCGCCTGCATTTGCGGTTTGATGTTGGGTCCCCAGGCGGGTTTAGGTCCAGTGGGCTGAATGTTGTTACCCGGGTTGACGTTACCGTGATCTTTTGTGCACGAGGCTAATGATACGAGGGCTGCCAGGGCAAGCGTAGAGCCGCTAGCCAGTAGCGATTTCTTTTTTGCTGAATAAGTACTGATTAAGTTTTTCATGTATCCGTGGATTGGTTTGAATCTTCTACGAGTGATGCAAAAGCAGAATACCTTGAAGAAAATCACATACCATTCCCTATACGTTTATCAGCACTCTGTCTTTTGAAAATTAGGTAATAATGCTCAATGTATGCGGGTGGTAGAAGGGAGAGAATATCATTAAATAAATTCAATTTGTAGCACAGAATAAAATGATAAGGTATTGACTGACTTGAGGCTAGCGTAAGTTAATGTGTTAGGGGATAATGAATGGATAACCTGAAATACAGGCAGATATATCAGGAATAAACCAAGCTTTATTCCTTAAGCGATACTGAAAACGTATAACTAATACCGTTGGAAAGGTAGTAAAAAGACAAGAGCTAATTCGCGGTTAATTGAGCAAGTCTTACCTCAGGTCAAGTTTTCCGTTTTCCGTTTTGAGTTTTCCGTTTTGAGTTTTCCGTT
>NZ_NMPS01000102.1:0-12916 GCF_002261125.1 Siphonobacter sp. BAB-5385
AGTCAGCGGTGGGCGTGCCGGCATGGGATGCCCGGCATGGAATGCATACGGACTAAAAAACCAGCCATGGTTGCGGGACGAAATACTGATTGTATGAACCAAATCAAGCCCCCAAAAGAAGCCTAGTTTTTGACTCTATAAAATAAACATTATAGAAAAACACCTACTACTCCTCACATCCACTCAAATTCCCTAAAAACAAACGAAGAAAACTCTTATCTTGCCTGTTTGTCTCAAACTAACATTCTCCCGTGAAAAAGATTATTACCGCCTTACTGCTGGTCAGTTGGGCACTGGTTTCGCAGGCCCAGCAAACGCCTTCCTGGCTGCGATATCCGGCCCTTTCGCCCGATGGAAAAACGATCGTATTCACCTACAAAGGTGATCTTTGGAAAGTGGCCGCTACGGGTGGTGTCGCCACACCGCTGACGTTCCACGAAGCCCATGACTTCATGCCCGTATGGTCCCGCGATAGCAAAACCATCGCCTTTGCGTCGGATCGTTACGGAAACTTCGATGTATTCACCATTGCTGTCGACGGCGGGGAGGCCAAACGCGTGACGTACCACTCGGCGGCCGAGTACCCCTACGAGTTTACGCCCGATGGGAAGCAGGTCGTGTTTGGTTCTGCCCGCATGGACGTGGCCAGCAACCGACAGTTCCCGACGGGATCACAACCGGAATTGTACAAAGTCTCCCTACAGGGTGGCCGCGTCGAGCAGCTCTTTACGACGCCCGCTGAGGACGTGAAATTTAGTAAAGACGGCAACAAGCTGGTATACCACGATAAAAAAGGCGGCGAAAACGCCTGGCGGAAGCACCACGTTTCCTCCATTACGCGGGACATCTGGGTGTACGATGCCAAAGCCAAGAAGCATACCAAACTCACCACCTTTGCCGGAGAAGACCGGAATCCGATTTTCGCCGATAACGATAAAAGTTTGGTGTACCTGAGCGAAGGCAACGGCTCCTTCAACGTCTACAAACTTTCGCTGGACAATCCGACGCAGCCGCAGGCCCTGACTTCCTTCAAAAAACACCCCGTACGGTTTTTGAGTCAGGCTCAGAACGGTACGCTGTGTTTTAGCTACGACGGTGATCTGTATACGATGCAGCCCAGCGGCAAACCGCAAAAGCTGAGTATTAGCATCGCCGCCGATGCCCGTAGCAACAATGAAAAAGTACTGCCCGTCAGCGGTGGTGTTCGCGGTATGGCTGTATCACCCAATGGCAAAGAAGTTGCTTTCTTGTTCCGGGGGGAAGTATTCGTCAGCTCCCTTGAAGGTGGTATTACCAAACGCATTACCAACACCCCTGAGCAGGAAACCGACGTCAGCTTCTCGCCCGATGGCAAAGCCCTGCTGTACGCGTCCGAACGCGGTAATACCTGGAAGATCTACGAAACCCGGATTACCCGCAAGGAAGAACCCTATTTCTACGCTTCCACGCTGATCAAGGAAACCCCGATTATCGACAACAGCAAGGAAAACTACGAGCCGGAGTATTCGCCCGACGGCAAGGAAATCGCCTTTATCGAAAACCGGATGACGCTGAAGGTATACAACATCGCCTCCAAGCAGACCCGTAGTATTCTGACCGATAAGGAATTATTCTCGATGCGGGATAATGACCAGTACTTCCAGTGGAGTCCCGACAGTAAATGGTTCTTGTTTGATTACAGCATGCCGGGCATCGCCGCCGGAGAAATCGGTATCGTAGAGGCCAGCGGCAAGGGGAAAGTACGCAACCTGACCGAAAGTGGTTTCCAGGATTTCCGGGCCAAGTGGGTCATGGGGGGTAAAGCCATGCTCTGGTTCAGTAACCGCGACGGTTTGCGGGCGGCGGCCATGAGCGGCGGCGGTACCTCAGACGTATACGCGATGTTCTTTACGCAGGAAGCCTTTGACAAGTTTAAATTGAGTAAGGAAGAGGCGGCTCTGGCGAAGGACATCGACGAAAAAAACGCGAAAGCCGATACTACCAAGAAGAAGGACGCTAAAGTTGCCAAGAAGGACAGCGTCAAAAATATCCTGATCGAGTGGGAAGGACTGGCGGATCGTAAGGCGAAACTGACCATCCATTCGGCTTCGTTAGCTGATGCCCTGATCAGTAAAGACGGTGAAACGCTGTATTACCTCGCCCGTTTTGAGAAAGGCTATAACCTGTGGTCGACGAACCTGCGTACCAAAGAAACCAAAATGCTGATTCCGCTGAACTCCGGTGGGGGCTCAATGGTGTGGGACAAAGACCAGAAGAACATTTTCCTGAATACGGACGGTCGCATTGTGAAAATTGATCCGGCTACCTCGAAACAGGAAGGCATCAACGTCAGCGGTGAAATGATGCTGAATACGCTGGCCGAGCGGCAGTTTATGTTCGAGCACGTATGGCGTCGCACTAAAGAGACCTTCTATACGGGCGGCTACCACGGCATCAACTGGGATAGCTACAAACCCGATTACGAAAAGTATCTGCCGCACATCAGCAACAACTACGAATTTTCGGAAATGCTAAGCGAGTTGCTGGGTGAGCTGAACGTGTCGCACAGTGGTTCTTCGTACGGAAGCTTCAACGCCAACGCCGATCAGACGGCGTCGCTGGGTATTTTCTACGATCCGAACTTTAGCGGAAACGGCATCAAGGTGGAAGAAGTGCTGGCCAATGGTCCCCTATCGAAGGCGAATCTGAACGTAAAGCCCGGCATGATCATCGAAGCCATCGACGGCGAAACGATTACGCCCGCCCGCGATCTGGCCCAGTACCTGAACCGTAAGGCGGGTAAGAATACCTTGCTGACGGTGGTAGACGGCAAAGAACGTCGCGAAATCATTGTGAAGCCCGTATCGCTGGGTGAGGAGAGTACGCTGCTGTACCGTCGCTGGGTGAAACGTAATCAGGATGAAGTCGAACGCCTGAGCAAGGGTCAACTCGGTTACGTACACATTCCGGGCATGAACGACGGAGCGTACCGTATGACTTACGAAGAAGTGATGGGCAAGTATGCCGATAAAAAAGGAATTGTCATTGATACCCGCTTCAACGGCGGAGGCGATCTCGTGGCCGATCTGGCGATGTTCCTTTCGGGCAAGAAGTTCATGGATTACACCACGGATACCCGCAGTAACGGCTACGAACCCAACTTCCGCTGGACGAAGCCGAGCATTTCGCTGGCCAACGAGGCTAATTATTCCGACGGTCACTGCTACGCCTTTACCGTGCAGGAAATGAAGCTGGGCAAACTGGTCGGTCAGCCCGTACCGGGCACCTGTACCTTCGCGGGTTGGGAATCCCTACAGGACAACAGCGTTCGCTGGGGCGTACCGCCGCTGGGCGTAAAAGCCATGAACGGCAAATACCTCGAAAACTGGCAAACCGAACCCGACATCAAAGTCTGGAACGACTACGAGCAGGTAAGCACCGGCAAAGATCAGCAACTGGAAAAGGCGGTTGAGGTGTTGTTGGGAGAGGTGAGGTAATGAATCGTATAAAAGTCAACCGCGATTTTGCAAGATCGAGGGTTGACTTTTATAGCCTAAATCCGTATTGAAAGAGAATTTGTGAAGTTAATTGCCAACTCTTCCAGTTGCCGTGCAGAGCTATATAGTGTTTCCATTTTGGCAAAGTTGTCTTCTTTGGTCAAGGTTTCTGGTGAATATCCTGTATGTGCGATATGATGTCTTATCTTCAATATATCATTTATAGCTTTTTTGTTATTAACTGAATCTTGGAGCTTCAGTGTAATTTTATCTATGCCAATTACGCTTGAGAAAATTAAGTCTATTTTATCTGTATTAGGAGTATTGAAATGTTTAATTTTTTCTTTTAGATTGTTTTTTAAAATAATGTGTAATCTTGAATCAACAGTATTATTGCAAATATTTTTTATACAATGGTGTAATAAGTCTTCGATAAATACTTGCCAATATGAAACTAAAAGTACTATGTAAGATTTTAATAGATGGGACTCTTTTATTGACTTTTTATTAATATTTTGATTGTCATTCAAATCGTCTATAATCAATAGTAAATGTTTGAGACTTACAAGTTTTTTGCTAAATATTTGCAAAGGGGTTTTGGTTAATAACAATGATGCCATTTTGATAAATATTAAAATGTTTGATAATTAGTCATTTTCTTTTTCAATTTCATCTTTTAAGAGATTTTCTATTTTTTCTTTACGATGATTTAACTTGTTCTTAGACTTGCTTTCTAAAATTGCTGCTAATTTCCCAAATCCCGGTATTCCTTCTAAACGTTCTAATGTTAATTGAAACTTATAACTTTGTTCTAATGCTTCCATTATTGGATGATCAGAAGTTTCGTAATTAGAAATTAATTTTCCCGGATTTTCTGAAGAAATCTGTAGAAAATTTGAAAGCAATCTTACCTTTAATTCCTCAGACTGGTCTTTGTCAATTATGTTAGATATTTGAGTAGATAAGCCTTCGTAAGTTTTACTCAATACTTCTTTATGGGCATATTCTTCTATTAATCTTTTTGACAAATTCATCTTTTTGCTAGCTGAGTAGGTAAACCAGAGTATAGGTATATACATAGGTATTATAGCTAATACCAATCTGGGAGATTTCATGATGACGTCTTCCAGTTTAAAGCCCTGTAATAGGAATAAAATACTAATTACAAGAGGAATCATACTGACGCCTATCATAAGATAAATTCCATTGTTAAAGTTTTTCTGTAATTTTTCTGAAAATTTTTCTTCATTATTTTTTTCTCTGAAAAAGCAGAACTAAGACCTGCAGTTAAAGCATTAGGTAAAAGACTTCTAATTTCACTGTTAATAGATTGATATTTAATTGTATGTTCTTTTTCAAAATCTATAAATTTTGTTTGATAATCATTTCTTAAAGAGTCAACCTCCTCTAAAGATTTGGATAACTGATTTGATAATTCTGTATAAGACTTTTCGAGCTCGTATTTTAGACCTTCTACTTTAGTATCTTCATTGGCATCATTTTGAATATAGCCAAATATTTCTCTATGTAAATCATCAATTTCTTTTTTTCTCTTATTTATAGAAGAAAGACTAATTCCTGATTTCTCTAGATTTTGCTCTATTTCAGCAATGAAAGAACTTATATCATTTAATTTTACATCTAAATTTGGATATTTTAATATAAATTCATTAATATTATTTATTCTTTTGTTTAGTTCAATGAATTGAACTTTTATATCTGCTTCTAAATTATTAATGGAATTTACTGTTGACTCTATAGATTTCTCGTGTTCATGAGAATTTGTTTTGGTTTTTTCTAAATCATCAACAGTTTTATTTGCGATCAATAATTGATCTTTAATTTCTTTAATTAATAAAGAGGCTTCTCCTAACCTATTCTCAGTCTTATTTTTGAATTCGGATGCTTTTTTTGAATGTTGTGCAGCTTCATTTTGAGATTCACTAGCATTTTTAGTTAATTGTTTTTGTATTTCACTTTGTGTTTTTTCTATGATTAAAACTCGATTCCACAGTTTTTTTCTTTCCTCATCTAAATATTCAATTTGTTTAGATGAACCGTCGAAAATGCCCATAGTGAAGTTGGTAGATAGTTAAATCCTTAAATAAAGGATTTTTTTTGTATTTAACAATATACACAAGGATTTTTTGAAAAACTTATATTTTTAAATATAAATTAAACTCACTTTAAGATTTAGCGAGGCGTCATCAACAACGGCTTGGCCTGTTCTTGACGCCAAATGAAACGTTACTTGAAAAAAGAAATTTATTAAATAATAACATATATATAAATTACATGTCTTAATAAGTATTATTCAAAATAAAGCAGATAACAGTCTGGCTATCCCTATAGAAAAGACTTCCTAATCATAAATTGACTATGAAAAGAACCATTTACAATCCTGCCCTGAAGGAAACCATTGTATTCGTGACTACTTCTGAAGAAACTTCCGGTGCGTACTCTGAACTTGAAATTTCTTTAGAGCCCGGTGGCGGTAATCCCATGCATTACCACAAAGCGTATACGGAACTGTTTACTGCCCAGGAAGGAGTATTAGGCATGGAATTGAAGCATGGAAAGAAGATATTTTTGAAACCGGGAGAATCGTATTTAGTAAAAAAAGGAGAAAATCACCGTTTCTTTAATCAGAACGACCATCCTATTACGTTCACCAACAAGGTAGTTCCCGGTTCTACGGGTTTGGAGAATACACTAAGAATTCTGTGTGGCTTAGCTCAGGATGGACACTATTCAAAAGCGAATATTCCTAGTAATCTCTATCATATGGGAATAGGTGCGGTGATGAGCGATATGAGGTTGACGGGTCTGGCAGGACTCATCACAACGCCCTTGGTTAGCGTGCTGGCTTATCTGGGACGTAAGAAGGGGATTGAAGAAGCTTTGATTCAAAAGTATTGCGTATAACCCTAAGTAATGCTCCCGCCATTGTTGGTGTCTAGCGAAGCGTCACCAACAAATTCCCACGTGAATCCTGTATTACTATGTGTGTTGATACTGTATGTTCGCATCCGCCCTTTCCCTTCACTCTACCTTTTACGTCCCGTAGAAGTAACCTGCTGAATTAAGCTTATGACCATCGGGTAAGGAGCAGGCAACAAAACCCCAGGGTTAGCGGTTTTACTGGCATGAAAGCCCATACCCTGAAACAGAGCTCCGTACGCAAGATCGAAATCGTGAAAGTGACGGAGGGCGAGCGTTTTCCTTATACTGATGCGGTTTCCGTGGAAGAGCCCTTGGAAATCAGATTTTCGTATGAGGATCAGGCCACAACGATCACCAAAAATATATCCGTAACCATGCGGACGCCGGGCGACGATGCCGAGCTGGCCCTTGGATTCTTGTTCACGGAAGGCATTCTTTCGGATCCGCAGCAGATCCGGAGCGTTGATCATGCTCGGGCGGTATGTTCCCGTAATGCTGAGAATGTGATTATCGTTGAGCTTGCCGCGGGTTTCGTGCCCCAACTGATGCATGCCGATCGGAATTTTTATACCACTTCCAGCTGTGGCGTTTGCGGCAAAGGCTCCATCGCCTCCATCCGAACGGTCAGTGCCTTTCAAAAACTGGACCAAAAACCGCAGGCGTTCGCCTCGAAACGATTTATCAGCTCGCTGAAAAATTACAAACTTTCCAAAGCAATTTCAGTGCTACCGGCGGCATCCACGCGTCGGGACTTTTTGATTTTGATGGAAATCTGCTGGCCCTGCGGGAAGATGTCGGAAGGCACAATGCCCTGGATAAACTCATCGGAAATGCTTTCCTTACCGGGCAATTACCGCTTAGGGATCGGATTTTGGTACTAAGCGGCCGAGCCAGCTTCGAGCTGATTCAGAAAGCAGCCATGGCCGGTATTTCGGTAGTTGCGGCGATCGGGGCTCCTTCCAGCCTAGCCGTGGATCTGGCTAAGGAATTTGATGTTACTTTACTGGGATTTATGCGTCATAATCGATTCAATATATACCATTCCGGAAGCCATTTTAACATTGAGGGATACTGAAAGTGCTTGCTTTCGTATTGCCGATACCCCGCACGAGTAACTTAACTACTACCCAAACTTAAATCTTAGCTACCCGCCTTATGAAAACGAATGAAAATGATAAAAAAATAGCAGATCCTACCAGTCCGTTACCTGCCGCAGAACCCCCGCATCAGTTGTTGGATTTAAAACACAAATCACCTAAAAGCTGGGCCGCCGGTGCTCCGGCCGTCAAGCATTCGGTGGAGCAGCTGGTAAAAAATGATTCGGTGCTGCGGGGTGGAAAAGCGTTGTTTGCCATGAATCAGTTTGGCGGCTTCGATTGCCCCAGCTGTGCCTGGCCCGATCCCGACGATGAGCGTTCGCGATTGGGTGAATATTGCGAAAGCGGAGCCAAAGCACTCGCCGAGGAAGCTACTTCCAAAAAGATCGGGGCAGACTTTTTCAGAGAAAATTCAGTATACGACCTATCCAAACGGTCTGATTATGAAATTAGTCAGTTAGGCCGAATCGCGGAACCGATGTATTTGCCCCAGGGCGGAACGCATTACCAGCCCATCAGCTGGGAAGGGGCCTTCGCTAAAATTGCTGAAAAGTTAAACGGCCTGGCTTCCCCCAACGAGGCCATCTTCTATACGTCGGGAAGAACGAGTAACGAGGCGACCTGGGTTTATCAGTTATTCGCCCGCGAGTTTGGTACCAATAACTTCCCGGATTGCTCCAATATGTGTCACGAAACCTCTGGCTACGCCCTGACGCGGTGCATCGGTATCGGCAAAGGAACCGTGAAGCTGGAAGATTTTTACGACTCCGAACTCATCATTATCATCGGACAGAATCCGGGTACCAACTCTCCGCGGATGCTTTCGGCCTTAGCCCGGGGGAAGAAAAACGGAGCGAAGATTATGGCCATTAATCCGCTACCGGAAGCCGGTTTGATGGGTTTCAAAGATCCACAAAGTCCGAGTGCCCTGCTGAAGAAACCGCTCGAATTGTCAGATCTCTATCTTCCCGTTAAAATCAACGGAGACATGGCCTTGCTCAAAGCCCTGCAAATACTATTGCTGGAAGAGGAAGCCAAAAATCCCGGAAAAGTGCTCGATCTTGAGTTCATCGCCAATAAAACGGCCGGTTTTGACGCTCTGGTGGAGGAATTGAAGCAGTATGACCTAGCTTTTCTTTCGGAAGCCTGTGGTGTTTCGATTGAAAAACTGAGCGAAGCAGCTCAACTGATTGCCGCCCGGAAACGAATCCTGATTGCTTGGGGAATGGGAATTACGCAGCAGCCCAATGGCGTGGAAATGATCTACAATATGGTGAATCTGTTGCTGATGAAAGGCAGTATTGGGATCAAAGGGGGTGGTGTGTGTCCGGTACGGGGCCATAGTAATGTGCAGGGCAACCGGACCCTCCTAATCAATCACCATCCGACTAAAGAGCAACTGGACAAACTGGAATCGTTTTACGGGTTTAACGTTCCCAGAGCGGGTGGTTACGATGTGGTGAAGGCACTGAAAGCCATGCACGAGGAGAAGGTGAAATTTATGTTCTGCATGGGCGGAAATTTCCTATCCGCCGCTCCCGATACTACCTATTCCGCCGAAGCGATGCGAAAGCTGGAAATGTCCGTAATCGTTTCCATCAAGCTGAATCGTAACCACTTGGTTCACGGCAAAGAAGCCTTGATTCTTCCAGTTATTTCCCGAAGTGAAAAAGACCTAGTAAATGGAGAGCTGCAACACGTGAGTACGGAAAACTCAATGGGCGTGATCGAGTCGTCACGTGGCGTACTGGAACCCATTTCGGAACACCTGATCAATGAAACGCACGTGGCCTGCCGAATGGCGAAAGCGGTTTTGGGTGAACGTTCCGTGATTGATTGGGACCGGTTCATGAACAGTTATGACGCCATTCGTGAGGATGTGGAGCAGTGTATTCCGGGCTTTGAAAGGTATAATGAACGCGTCGTGCAAAAGGGTGGGTTTTATCTGCCGAATTCAGCCAGAGATGGTAAATTCAATAGCGAACCATACCCCGGAAAAGCAGCGTTTAACGTAACCCCAATTCCGGATAATACGCTGGCCGACGACGAATATCTGATGGGAACGACTCGAACCCACGATCAATTCAATACCGTTATTTATGGTTTAGACGATCGGTACCGCGGGATTTTCAATGAACGGAGAGTGGTGATGATGAACGAAAAAGATATGGCGAAAGCCGGACTTAAAGAAGGCGATAAGGTGGATTTGTTCAATTATGATGATGGAATCGAGCGGGTTGCTCCGTTATTTATCGTTGTAAAATATTCGATTCCGCAAAAAGTACGATGACGTATTTCCCGGAAGCCAATGTCTTGGTATCGATTAATAATGTGGTGAAAGGGGCAAATATGCCGGCATCCAAGTATGTTAAGATTAAGATTCGTAGGCATAAGCCTGAACTGGATAAGACGGTAGGTTAATAGGTGCTAGTAGTGGCAGGTGCTATGTGTTAATCTGTACCTAGGTATGGGTTTAACACATAGGCACCTGTTCGTTTAAGCGTTAATGAGACACTTGAAATTATAGTTTATCACTTGCTTCACTTACAGATTAAAATTTTCCCGGATACATGCTTGGGCTATGATTGATTTAAATCGCGAATATTTTTCAAAGAACTTTGAATTACAAAGTAAATGCGTTTACCTTTACGGTGATAAGTAGTAAGCGGGGTGATAAGTGGAAAGCGGGGTAGTGATCTGGGTTACCATAAACTAAAAGAAGTTGGAGAGGTATATGGATCAGATCCATCCAGACTTTTGCCCATGTAGCCAGGGTGTATTAGAAAGAGAAGCGATTAGCCAAAGAATTTACGAGGCTGGAACGAATGAACCGGGAAGCTAAAAACGTATACCATGTTCCGTTTAGAAGTGGTGGCATGTAGTCTAACGGGTTAATCTACTATTTGTTACTAAAGTTGTTTCAGAATAGATAGAATTTCAGCGTTAAATTATGTTTATAAAGCAACTAGGATTCATCTGCAATTCAGGTTATAGTGGATTACCTTTATAAAAAATAATCCACATTTTCTGATAATGAACGTTTTATTGAATTATCCCTATCGGTATGCAAACATTTTTCATTGCCACAGCAACTGTTATGTTTTTTTTAGTTCCCTTGAGTATTCTTTCTCTTTTTGGTATTCCTGTATATAGTTTAATCCATCACTTGTTGAAGAAACGCATTGAAAATAAGACGAATAGAAGGCTAATGCTTTGGTTGTTGACGATTTTATCTACGCCTGTATTTTTTGTAAGTTGTATTGTCTTTTTTTTATGGTCACAAGTTATTATCCTAAACACGCCTTTACAGAAAATAGGTGGGCTACAGAAAAAGAGACACGTTATCAAATGGAAGATGATCTTATCAATAGCAGATTATTGGTTGGGAAAACAAAAGCGGAGGTTGTTCAAATAGTAGGACTAGAGGGAAATGAATTAAAGAGCGATTCCTGGAGATATTTTATGGGAAAAAAACCAGGTTTCACTTTTGAATCATCCCAGATAGAAGTAAACTATAAAGATGGAAAAGTGGAAACGGTTGGCAGGATGAAACCTACGGATTAATGAGCTTAAGTCACATAGGAAATCTCGTTTTACGTTAAGTGTCAAGTGAAGCAGTATAGACGGGACATTCTTATAACGATTAATAGATCATTAGCTTAAAAGGGCCTGCTTATAAAAAATCATCAGTTGTTTCGAAAGAGGTCTTTCCTAGCTACGAAGATAGACAGGCAAAATTATCAGATACTAGTCCATATATTGCTAAAATTTAACTATACAATGAAAAAATAGTACAGAGAATAGGGTAGAGTGGGGCTGAATTTTGCGGCTCAAACAAAACCTGAGTTTCATGAAAGCATTAACCATTACTTCTCTCCTTGCTTTATCGCTGGTTTCCAGTTCCTGTACCGACCACGTAAATCCGGAAGAACCTGCAAAACTCTTAGCTTTTCCCGGAGCGGAAGGTTTTGGCCGCTATGCCACTGGAGGCCGGGGCGGTAAGGTGGTAGAAGTGACCAACCTCAACGATAGTGGTGCGGGAAGCTTTCGGGAGGCTCTGCGGGCTTTTCCTGGTGAGCCGATCACGATTGTGTTTCGGGTTGGAGGGACGATTGAACTTCAGTCTGAGATTAAAGTAACCCGATCCAACTTTACCGTTGCCGGCCAAACGGCTCCCGGCGATGGCATTTGTCTGAAAGGGCATTCGTTTATTCTCAACGGAGCCCGGGCGGCCAGCCAGGGCGGCAATCACGGAAACATCATCATTCGCTACCTGCGTTCGCGTCCGGGGGGCGATAATCCCAAAGGTATTTATGGGTTCGACATGGAGAATTGTCATAACGTCATTGTGGATCACTGCTCGTTTAGCTGGGCCAACGAAGAGTGTGCGGCGATGTATGACACGAAAAACGTTACCGTACAATGGAGTATCGTCAGTGAAGGCCTGTACAACGCCGGTCACGCCAAGGGAACGCGATCGTACGGAGGGGTGTGGGGCGGTCAGTACGCCTCGTATCATCACAACCTGATTGCTCATCAGAACAGCCGTACGATACGCTTCAATGGAGCCCGGGCTCATGATACTACCGCAGTGGTTGATTACCGGAACAACGTAATCTACAACTGGGGGAATAACAATGCCTGTGCGGGAGGGAGCGTCAATATTCCGGGTGGAAAATCGGAGATCAACATGGTCAACAACTATTACAAACCCGGTCCTGCGGCACCCAATACCATTAAGTTTATGCGTTGCGATTATGACGTGAATGGTCAGTATGGGGTGGGAAGATGGCACTTGTCGGGAAATATCATGGAAGGACGGGCCGATCTGACCAATGACAATTGGCTGGGACTGGATGCGGCTCCTATTCCCGAAGCCGAACGTCCGAAAATCAAGTCAACCACTGCTTTTGCCGTGGCCGACATCAAACAGGAATCGGCTACTCAGGCGTTTGAATCGGTGTTACTGAAAGCGGGGGCTACGTTGCCCAAACGCGATGTCGTCGATAGTCGGGTTGTGAATGAAACCCGCTCAGGGACGGCTTCAGGCTCGGGTAGTTTTGGCAAACCTGGTATCATTGATCATCCCAATGCGGTAGGCGGCTGGCCCGTGTACGCTACTGCCGCGGCCCCCTTAGACTCCGATCAAGACGGAATGCCCGATCGCTGGGAGGAAGCGAATGGCCTGAATCCTAACAATGCGGAGGATCGCAATACAATTCATAAGAGCGGATATACCATGCTGGAAGTCTATCTGAATACGCTGTAGTGTAGCCAGGTAGGTACAAAATAAAAAGCCGATCAGTACTGATCGGCTTTTTTAGTAGCGGGAACAGGACTCGAACCTGTGACCTTTGGTTATGAGCCCAACGAGCTGCCAACTGCTCCATCCCGCGGTGT
>NZ_NMPS01000103.1:0-30812 GCF_002261125.1 Siphonobacter sp. BAB-5385
CGACAGGGCCATCATTACCCATACTTTTCTCATAACGGCGATAAGTTTAGCGAGTTAATTAATTTCCCATTCAAAAGACTCGCAAAAAAGATAAAAAAAAGTTAAGCGTCAAAACGCTTTCCGAATTCACCAGAAAATGAACATTATTTTTGCGGAATACGTTAAAATCCTAACGTACCATATCCCCGAAAAGCTCACTTTTTCTATCCTTTCTTGCGTAAAGAAACTATGCCCGAGGAGTTAACTTCCATTCAGCCAAAAAATTACCTTGGATTATCGCTGGTTTTTTTCTAGGAAATAGACTATTTTTGCACCCCGATTGCCGGACTGTAAAATTCCCATTTCGATTGGAAGTCCTGGCAAGCAAGGGACCGGTACGGAAACAAACACAATCAAAAACCAATAATGGCAAGAGATTTAAAATTCACTCGAAACATTGGTATTGCCGCCCACATTGACGCAGGGAAAACGACTACTACGGAGCGTATTCTTTACTATGCGGGTGTTAGCCACAAGATCGGTGAAGTACACGATGGTGCTGCTACCATGGACTGGATGGAGCAGGAGCAGGAGCGTGGTATTACGATTACTTCAGCTGCTACCACAGTAAACTGGAAGTACCGTGATCACTCTTATCACATCAACATCATTGATACTCCGGGTCACGTTGACTTTACGGTAGAAGTAAACCGTTCGTTACGCGTACTCGACGGCTTAGTGTTCCTGTTTAGCTCAGTAGATGGCGTTGAGCCTCAGTCTGAGACGAACTGGCGTCTGGCTGATAACTACAAAGTTCCCCGGATCGGTTTCGTTAACAAAATGGACCGTTCAGGTGCTGACTTCCTGAATGTAGTAAAGCAAGTAAAAGAAATGCTGGGTAGCAATGCAGTACCCCTGCAATTGCCTATCGGTGCTGAAGATAACTTCCGTGGTGTTGTTGACTTAGTAAACTTCCGTGGTCTGATCTGGAACGAGGCTGACAAAGGTATGACCTTTGAAGTAGTCCCCATTCCGGAAGACATGCTGGAAGAAGCTACGGAATACCGCGAAAAATTACTCGAAGCGGTAGCTGATTACGATGAAACCCTGATGGAAAAATACTTCGAAGATCCTGAGTCGATCTCTGAAGATGAAATCCTGAATGCACTTCGTCGGGCTACCATTGAAATGAAAATCGTACCGATGTTGTGCGGTTCTTCATTCAAGAACAAAGGCGTACAAACGATGCTTGACTATGTGATGGCTCTGATGCCTTCGCCGCTGGACAAAGAAGCTATCGTAGGTACGAACCCTAACACGGATGCAGAAGTAGTTCGTCATCCAACGGAGTCTGATCCATTCGCGGGTCTGGCCTTCAAAATTGCTACCGATCCCTACGTAGGTCGTCTGTGCTTCGTACGGGCGTACTCAGGGGTACTGGAAGCTGGTTCTTACGTTTTGAATACCCGTTCAGGTAACAAAGAGCGTATCTCCCGTATCTTCCAGATGCACGCAAACAAACAGAACTCGATCGACCGCTTAGCGGCTGGTGACATCGGAGCTGTGGTTGGTTTCAAAGACATCAAAACGGGAGATACCCTGTCAGATGAGAAGAACCCCATCGTTCTGGAATCGATGGATTTCCCAGATCCCGTTATCGGTTACGCAATCGAGCCGAAGAAATCAGCTGATCAGGATAACTTCTCGAAAGCGATTACGAAACTGATCGAAGAAGATCCGACGTTGAAAGTTGAAACCAACGAAGAAACGGGTCAGACGATTATGCGTGGTATGGGTGAGCTTCACCTGGAAATCATCATCGACCGGATGCGTCGTGAGTTCAAGGTTGAAGTAAACCAGGGTGCTCCGCAGGTTGCTTACAAAGAAGCCCTGACGAAGAATGCCGAACACCGTGAGGTTTACAAGAAACAAACGGGTGGTCGCGGTAAATTCGCCGATATCGTATTCGAAATCGGACCCCGCGAAGATGGTAAGCCTGGTCTGGAATTCGTGAACGAAATCGTAGGTGGTACGATTCCTCGCGAATTTATTCCTGCCATCCAGAAAGGTTTCGACGAGGCTATGAAAAATGGTCCTCTCGCCGGATACCAGATGGATTCCATGAAGGTTCGTTTATTCCACGGTTCTTTCCACGATGTCGATTCAGATTCACTGTCCTTCGAAATGGCTGCCCGTCTGGGTTACAAAGAAGCCGCTCGTATGGCTGGTGCAAAACTGATGGAACCCATCATGGCCGTTGAAGTACTGACGCCGGATGAATACACGGGACCGATCACGGGTGACTTGAACCGTCGTCGTGGTATCATGAAAGGTATGGATACCCGTAACGGTGCTCAAGTAATCAAGGCTGATGTACCTCTGTCAGAACTGTTCGGTTACGTAACGGATCTGCGTACGATGTCTTCAGGTCGTGCTACGGCTAACTTGACCTTCTCTCACTACGAGTTCGTTCCGCAAAACATTGCTGAAGACGTAGTGAAGAAAGCGAAAGGATTATAATACGTTTTCAGTTTAGGATTTTCGGTTTTCAGATTCTTCTTACAGTGACTGAAAACCGAAAACTCAAAACGGTAAACTTTAAAGACTTCCCTGCCGGAGTAAATGGTTCTTTCGGTGATGGGTATGCGGAGACGCAATTTTTTAAACGAACCAGTTATTAACTCTGATGAGCCAAAAAATTCGCATTAAGCTCAAGTCATTTGACCACAACCTGGTGGACAAATCGGCTGAACGCATCGTGAAAGCCGTAAAGGCTACGGGTGCTGTGGTAAGTGGTCCTATCCCCTTGCCAACTGACAAGCAAATCTATACCGTACTGCGTTCACCGCACGTAAACAAAAAGGCTCGGGAGCAATTCCAGCTTTGCACCTACAAACGTTTGGTTGACATTTACTCAACGTCAGCTAAAACGGTAGACGCCCTGATGAAATTAGAACTTCCCTCAGGTGTTGACGTGGAAATCAAAGTTTAAGTAGCTTTAAGTATTAAAAAAGCCCGTATTCGAAAGAAGACGGGCTTTTTTAATACCATACTAAACGTACTATTTTTCATCCTCAAGATGATTTTCTTTTGTACGACAATAAATGACAGAGAGTATATGTTTAAAACCTTAGCTATTATCGACGGTGAAAGAAGCAAACATATTATTGTTTAACTACATCGTCGACACTGACATTAGGAGGCATCTGCTGGTAAGGCAATCTATAGCAAGGGTCAGTATATTCATAAATCCGCCAGAATTGCCAGGGCTTGATTTGAAAGTTTCGGTAAAGAACAGTATCCTCAGGATGTCGTTTTTTATAGGCTTCAAATTGCGATAAAACATCTTCAGAACCTTTTCGTCCCCAAATAGAAAACCCACCTTTCTGGCTGATATAATGATAATCAGGATTCATCATGCTTAGATTACCCGTAAAGAAAGAGATAAAAAAACTAACGATAGGAATATTGGAAACACTGACAATAAGTAGAATAGAAATAATCCAGAAGATGATTTTTTTCTTTTTCATCGTAGTGATCGTTAGTACCTCTGCGGTTCGATTTTAGCCGCAGAGGTATGGATTACTATTTGATTACATCATCTACACTGACATTAGGGGGTAATTCTCGATAGGGTAATCGATAAGGAGGGTCAGTATATTCGTAGATTCTCCAGAATTGCCAGGGCTTGATTTGAAAGTTTCTATAAAGAATAGTATCCTCAGGATGGCGTTTTTTGTAGGCTTCAAACTGGGAAACGATATCTTCGTATCCATTTCTTGCCCATACAGAAAACCCTCCTTTCTCACTAGTGAAGTGAAAACTTGCCCGTTTAAAATAGATGTTACCGGTATAGATAGAAATGAATAGACTGACTATGGGAATATTACAAATGCCCACGAAGAGTATAAGGATGATACTCCAGGTAATAACTTTTTTTTTCTTTTGCATCGCTAATTGCAATTAGTAGTAGAAGGAGATGTTAATCCGTTGCCCGTAGTAAGTTTGTTACCATAAGTTGAAGATTTTTCTCTTAAATCTTGTCCCAAATCGGCTGGGTTTTTACCTTGCCCTAAAGGCCCTATCCAGCCAGAACCTGCGGGTAATGAGATATAAGGAGAGAGTAAGCTATAGGCAAACGTTGTGCAGTTATTGTCAACTAAATTGTAGGCAGGTGTATCTAGATTTTTGAGAAAATAAATGACGTCCTTAAACTGACTGGCTGTCATATCTACTTTAAGCGAAACATCGTATTCAGTAGCTCCGTCATCGCCCCAAGCCCCTGCGGTGTAAATACCTGTCATAGCTGTCAACTCGCTCTGGACATAAAATCCAGTAACTACTCTTATAATTTCCCCAGTATTAGAATCATATCGTTCTAGCCCCAAATAAGTATGACCAGGCATTCGATCTGAATAAGAGTGCTTAACTTTGTCTCTTGTACCAGCTTGGGGTTGATCTACATATAACGTAACGGAATATTTGTAATTACTACCTGAAGGGATCGTTACAAAGCAATTTAGCTTTTGTTTCAGGTTCAAAGGTTTACCAGGGCCTAGTACTTTGTAATTTTGTAAAAACTTTTGTTCTTCTAGAGTTAAATCTGGGGCGGGACCAGCATCACCTCCTGCATTACTGCCACTTCCGCCGGGGATGCCAGAATTCCCAGGGTTCGTATAACCTCCCGATCCGCCCGAAGAATTGTCATCACCACCCGTTTCTACACATACCGTAGTAGATTCACTCCAGCTATAGGTCCATTCGGAACAATAACCACCTGAACAAGCCTGATAGTAATAATCAATGGTATAAGTAGTACAGGTAACAGCTTGGCGGCCTGCTTTATTGATGGGCTTCATGGTCGCAACAGGCTTCCCATTCTTATAAATCGTACCTGAAAGAAGATTTTCGTTCCAGTCATAGAAAAGAATTCGTCCTCTGAAACCCTCAGGAATTTGCTTATAAAACAAATGTTGTTTCAAGAGAAAGTTTTCTGATTTTTTGAAATATTCACCTCCCGCTGAAATTTTCATGACGAAAGATTGGTAAGGTTTACCAGCGGGCTTGATAATAACCAGTTTAGTTAACAGTGAGAGCTGCGGGTTAGCTTTAATAGTCTTTAGGGGTTCCTCATTACCATGTTTTAAGGAAAGGGTCATTCCGGTATTTTTTTCATACGTGAGCGGAATTTCAAAAACTAGCGTATCCCCTAAAGTATAGGTGGTTGCTTTCGCCCATTCGGTCAGTTTGTTAAAAATGTTAAATCCTTTGTTGAGCGGTCTTGTGGCCTGATGCTGGTTTTTTTCAAACCAATCCTTTGCTTCCTGAACAGGTTTTTCGAGTGTGGATAAATCGGGATCAGTTTCTTTCTGGCAGGCAAAAGGTGTAAAAAGCAAGCCTAAAAGCAGAGCTAGGTAGAAAGTACGGGTAGTCATCATAAAGTTTTGAAGGGTTATTTAAACGCTTCAAAATTCTAGGATGACTCCAACCAATCCTTTTACAAATGTTAAATAATCACTGCCGAAACTCCGCTCGTATGCGGCTAAGGGTTACTTGAGTAATGCCCAGGTAAGAAGCAATGTAACGCAGCGAGACCCGTTGAAGAATATCGGGAAACTGACGAAGTAGAATTTAATAGCGTTGTTCAGCGGTATGAAAAGCAAAAAGCTTCATGCGTTCATCAAGACGAAGGTAATTTTCTGTAATCATCAGACGGCCTAGCCGTTCGGTTTCTGGGAAATGGGTGAATAACCAGTCAATATCTGCATTGGAAATGGAACAGATCTGGGCATCTTCCAGTATCTCGATCCAATAATCCGTTGGTTTCCCTGTGAAAAAACTATCAATGGCACTGATAATTTGACCTTCAAAACCCAACCAGGCTGTTATTTCTTGTTCATTATGGTAATAATAAACCCGACCGACGCCTTTTTCAATGAAGTGAAAATAGGGGCAAACCTCGCTTGCTCGTTGGAGAATAGTACGTTTCGGAATGTGTCGTCGCCAAGCGATCTGGTTAATGGCCTGTAAAGATTCGGTAGATAAGGGCATGAATGCTGATGCATAGTCCAGAAATGATTTCATGATAGGGGTATGGATATAAAAAGAGCCTTGTCGTCTGACAAGGCTCTAATTTATTAAAATAAGTAAATACTACTAGTAACCACCTCGAAACTTATACGTATCCGCTACCTTTTTCATCGCAACCATATACGCGGCAATCCGCATGGGGACTTTGTACTCCTGAGAGGTATTATACACCCGATCAAAAGCATCTTTCATAATCCGGTCCGAACGACGATTGATCCGGTCGAGCGTCCATTTATAGCCGATTCGGTTCTGTACCCACTCGAAGTAGGATACCGTAACGCCACCAGCATTCGCCAGAATATCGGGTACCACCAGAATGCCTTTTTCGTTAATGATTTCGTCGGCACTGGCGGAAGTAGGGCCATTAGCTCCTTCTACAATCAATTTAGCCTGAATACCGCTGGCGTTATCATCCGTAATGACATCTTCCTTCGCCGCGGGTACGAGTAAATCTACCGGCAGCGTCAAAAGTTCTTCATTGGTAATTTTCGTTGCTTCCGAAAAGCCTTCGAGCAAACCTTTATGCTGGTCGCGGTACTGCATGGCTTTCAGAATGTCGATACCGTTTTCGTTGTAATAGGCTCCGGTTACGTCACTGATGCCGAGCACTTTCACGCCACGTTCCTGCAACAGGGCCGCCGCATGGGAACCTACGTTACCGAATCCCTGAACGGCGGCCGTAGCCCGGTACGGATTGATGCGTAATTTTTCCATGGCGGCAATCGAAGCCGTCATTACCCCCCGACCCGTCGCTTCTTTCCGGCCCAGCGAACCGCCCAGAACCAAGGGTTTACCCGTGACGACTGCGTTGACCGTCATGCCGTACGATTTGGAGTATTCGTCCATCAACCACGCCATTTCGCGTTCGCTCGTACCCATATCCGGAGCTGGAATATCCCGATCCGGCCCAAAGACATCAAGCATTGCACCGGTATACGCCCGCATCAATCGCTCGATTTCACCAGTGGACATTTCGCGGGGATTACAGCGAATACCGCCTTTGGCTCCACCATAAGGTATGTCTACGACAGCACACTTCCAGGTCATCCAGGCTGCTAATGCTTTTACTTCGTCCATGTTCACATCGGGATCGAAGCGAATGCCGCCTTTGGAAGGTCCGAGAATCGTGGAGTGTACGACGCGAATTCCTTCAAAAACTTTGACGGAGCCATCGTCCATGGTTACGGGCAAGCCCACCACCACTTGTTTACGGGGTACCATCAGAATATCATACATCTCCGGAGAGATGTTCAATAATTTAAAAGCTTCATTGAAGCGTTGCTTCATGGATTCCAGCGGACTTTCGTGTTGTAAGGGTGCTGGCTCTATATACGTCATGGCTTATTCTTATTTTATTAATAAATTGGATTAAAATAATAAATATTTTCATCCGCCGCAAACTTAACAGGATTCTTTCAAGAAAAACAAACCTGTTCGGATTAGGGCTTTTAGAACTCTTAACCGTAATTTATATATTTAAAGGGAATACGGAATTGTCATTTGAAAAACGAAACGATTGCCAAAGAAATAATGCTTTTCCGCGATAAAGGAATAGAATAATTTTTTTGATCGTTTGACGGTTTCCGTAAAAAAGTTACTTTTGTTCCTTTTTTTCAGAATAGATTTTTGTGGCCGCCCCCCAGGGTAAGGGCCTGCTGGTCACTGTCCCCGTAGAAACTATTTGGTATCGATATTCGTTTATATTTCTAACAAACCCCGTGCAATATGATGTCCCCAGTAGAAGAAAAAACCCGCTATTCGGAAGAAGAGTTAAAGGAATTCGAAGAGTTGATTCAAAAGAAATTAGGTGACACCCGAACGGAGCTTAACTACATTCGGGAGGCCCTGAGCAAGCGGAATGATCCCGGTACGGACACCACTTCGGGTAATACTAAATTGCTGGAAGACGGAGCAGATACCAGTGAACGCGAAAACCTGAGTCAGCTAGCCGCTCGTTTACAGAAGTACGCGACGCAGTTGGAAAATGCACTGATTCGTATTAAAAATGGTACCTATGGCGTTTGTGTGGACACGGGTAAACTGATTCCAAAAGAGCGACTTCGGGTAGTTCCGCACACGCAGCAAACGATTGAAGCAAAACTACGGAAACAAAGCTAGCCGTACCTTTACTTTATTACAGCCGCTTTCCTTTTCCTCCTATTTATACCCTTGTATCACAAAGGCCAGTCTGCTCTGGCCTTTTTTTATGGCCTCTAGACCGTATAAAGCCGCTTTTTTAGTCAGTACTTCGTCGGGAATACCGGGCGAGTGTACGGAATCGATAAGTTCAGCGTTGTAGGGACAGGCCTTTCATTATTTTATCCTTCTTCATGCGAATTCTTTTTACGGTCGGTATGCTTTTGTGGGCTTCACTTTCCTACGCCCAGCTTTCTTTAACCCCCAGCCGGATTTTTGCTTCCGGGATCAACGTACGGGCCGAAGTGACGCCGGCGGCCTCGATCAATGATACCGCTCGTTTGGGCTATTCGCGGTTTAACGTGCAGGGAATCATTCCCATTCGGGGAGGGGCAGGGGTGAAGTTTCATAATTTCAACCTGCGTAAAATCGACGTTGAAATCAACCAGATGTTTCTGGCCATCAACGCGGGGTATCGAATGCCGAATTTCTCCTTCGATAAAAATGACCAGGGCATCTATACGGTTTCAGCAGCCATTACGGGGATCCACGCCAGCTTACGGGATAAAATTTGGGTATACGCGGTGGGTTTAGGTGTGAGTGAAACCGAAGATTTATTCAGCTTTAGTAAGGCCCGTCCGTATGGCGTAGGCGGAGCCGTGCGAGTACGCATTGCGGGTCTGCGTACGCAGTGGTTTTACGGGGGGGCGGTCGTTTTTGAACCGGGGCGTATTACGCCCATCCCCATCGGTGGTATCACGCCCGAATTGCAAAAAATACCCGCCTGACGCTCATTTTACCCTTACAGGCTTCCATTGCCCAGAAGGTTTCCAAACAGACCTGGCTCGAAGCCGGAATCGCTGCCGGTGGTTTTAATGCGGGCTATCTTACGCCTAACCTCAATCCTAATGCCATTCGACTGGCGTATCGGCAGGGGAAAGCCAGTTTTACGGTGAATTACAGTCCCATCAAACCCGTACAGCTTTCGTTTGAGGCCGGTATGACCGGCTTGCGTACGTTGAAAACCATGCGGGCTGGGGATGTACTGGAGAAATTTACGATCAACAGTAGCCCCTTTATGGCCGTATCCTGTTATTTCAATTTATCGAAATCCGTGCTTGATTCCCGGGGCTTCGGCTCAATTCTCTAGGGACACCAATTCGAGAAAAGAAAGAAAGCGATCGTTTTAAGCGGATACCATTGAGTTTATAAAAACTTCCTTCAATATTCGTTTCCTCAACGCCTGGTTTGCATGGAAACGCTTCACCTTCATACAACAGATACGACTCCTTTTGAAATTCACCCCATGTCCTGGGTGGATGAACAACGCCATGAACATACCCTGACCCCGCATCGCCACGATTACTACGTAATTATTGGCGTAACCAGTGGCCGGGGCAGTCACAATGTCGATTTCCAGCACTATGACGTGCAGCCGGGTAGCTGGTGGTTTCTTTCTCCGGGGCAGGTGCATCACCTGCAAATGGATGGGCCGCATGAAGGCTGGGTATTGAGTTTTGAGCCGGATTTTTTCTGTATATCTGAAGCTAACCGGGAGCTGCTTATTAATACAGGATTATTTCAAAACGTACTCGATTTCAAGCCCTATTTCATTCCGCCCGAGCAACTGGATTTACTGGAACCCTACCTGCAAACGCTCCAGGGTGAACACCAGCAAAAGCGTGCGTTGCGGGAGGACATGATTCGGGCCTGGCTACAACTATTTCTGATTCAGGCCTCACGCACGTTCGCTGACCAACTGGTAACGGTGTCTGAAACGTCAAAATCCGTGTGTATCGCCCGTCAATTCCAAGATTTAGTAGATCGGGATTTTACGCGGAAAACCCGCGTATCTGAGTACGCTGACCAGCTCAATATTACGCCCAGCCATTTGAATGACACGGTGAAAAAGGTAACCGGACAGCCAGCCTCCGAGCACATCAAGCAACGGGTGGTGCTGGAAGCCAAACGCCGGGCTTTTTACGGAACGACGTCCGCCAAAGAAATTGCCTACGAACTGGGTTTCGAAGATGAAGCTCACTTCTCAAAGTATTTCAAAGCCAATACGGGGCAAACGTTTACGGATTACCGTAAAGCAATCCGCAACAAATACATCGAGAAATAACTGCACTAGTTTAAAGACAGAGGTCTAAAATCAGCTGGTTTCTGAAAGATCAGTAATTCTGACAAGATATTCCGCGATTTTGACAAGTGTAAATTATATGTATATACATATATTTGTATCAACAAAAACAACAAAGACATGGCAACTCCAGCAAAATGGGTAATTGACCCTACTCACTCGGAAGTACAATTTAAAGTGAAGCACTTGGTAATCACGACTGTAACGGGTCAGTTCGGCCAGTTCAGCGGTGAAGCTACGGCCAGCGACGATTTCTCAGATGCTCAAGTACATTTCGAAGCCGAAATTGATTCCATCTCTACCAACAACGAAGCCCGTGACGGTCACCTGAAAAGTGAAGAGTTCTTTGCGGCTGATCAACACCCCAAACTGAGCTTTGTATCTACGGGCATCAGCAAAAAAGGTGATGAAGCATTTGTATTGAATGGCGATATGACGATTCGTGGCGTAACCAAACCCGTAGCTTTGGACGTAGAATACGGTGGAACGGTAGTAGATCCGTACGGACAGACGAAAGCCGGTTTTGAAGTAAAAGGTAAAATCAACCGGAAAGATTACGGTCTGACCTGGAGTGCAGTAACTGAAGCCGGTGGAGCCGTAGTAAGTGACGAAGTACGTTTAATTGCAAACGTTCAGTTCGTAAAACAAGCCTAAGTAAGTAGTCGATTTCTTCCCATTTGCCGTATATAAATTTAGCCGGGTCGTTTCTTTTCAAGGAATAGCCCGGCTTTTATGCATTACAAAAAATAGAATAATCGAAAGCTAAAGCTATGTAGGGGGGACAACATTTCAATGTTTGATCGATTTAAAGTTTGATGAGTTTAAAGTAAAAAGGGCTTGATCGCCTTGTGTACTTGTTTTAACTTCAAAGCTCATACCTGGTTAAACTTGAAACCTGAACCGCTATCAAACCCAGCCAAACCCGTAACCTAGTGGCCCGAATTTTTTATTTTAAATCTTCAATCAACCTAGCATTTAAGTATTATGAGTAATTCACGTAAAGAAGCCATACACGCGGCTATGATGGCCGTTACTCAGGAAACCCTCGACGACCTCGTCAACCAGATGGAAACGATTCGTTCCAGCGTGATTGAAGATCAGGAAGAATCGCAGAGCGAATCCTACGAATCCAATAATGAAATGTTGATGAATGATCGTCGCGACCTGGAAGGGCGGGCGGAAGTCATTCGTCGCGACCTCGCCACCCTGGATCAGATGGGTACGGAAATGCAGCACGATGCTGTACAGGTAGGCTCCGTAGTACTAACGGATCAGCGTAACTTTTACGTAAGCATCAGCCGAAACTGTGAAGTCGATGGGGTGGAATACATCGGTATTTCTACTTCAGCTCCGATTTATACGGTACTGGAAGGAAAGAAAGCCGGCGATCGCTTTGAATTTGCTGATCAGCATTATACAATCTCAGAAGTATTTTAAGTGATAGAGCGTTCTGTTAAACAGTAAACCCTGAGCAGGAAGTCCTTCGCTCAGGGTTTATTCTTTAATAGGCTACAGCAGTACCGTAACGTGCAGTTGTAACCGCTGCTTCGCCCGGCTGTCACCTCCAGAAAGATTCTGTACTAACGGTTGCTGAATAGTTGCACCGGCTACAAAGCGACCGAAGTAAGCTTCCACGCCCGCCGTAGCAAGCGTTGCGTAGCCGCCCGTCTGGGAATTACGCACGCCGTCTTTCAGGTCGCGACTGGAATACTCAGCCGTAATACCTGCATTAGGCATCAGCGTCAGTTTCTTTCCGGCACTGGTTACGTAAAAGACTGACGTTGAGCCGCTGAGCCGATTTCCGAAGCGATAGTTCTGAGCGTTGGTCGTCGTCATCCGGTAACTAACGTCCGAGTTCCAGCCCCAGGAACGGTACCGAAGGGTGTAAATCGCATTCAGCAGGAAATCCGTACTGCCCGTTCCGAGTTGAAAATTAGCATTGGCTCCCAGCGATCCATCGTTTACGAAATTCGAGCGACCTGTCGCCAGCTTTACACCACCACCCAAGAGCAGAGTATGATTCACGGCACGGTCTGTTGTGTCCATGTTTGTATTGAAAACGTTGTAATTGGCCAGTACTGTAATATCACCCAGTCCATTCAGCCGTGAAGAAGTCGCGGCGTCGGACTGGTAATTGAAATTATAGGGTATAAAGGCCAGCATCTGGATTCGCTGGGTCGGATAAAAACGTCCCCAAAGCTCCGTCGTTTGAAAGGTTTCTTTGGTACGCAGGAGTTGGGAATTCAGGTGCGAATCGTAGGTACGGTAGCGATACCGAACTCCCACAAAATTGCGATACGACTGCGGCATGATGCCGTAATAGGCGTTGCCTACGCCACAGCCGCAGATATCGCAGGCCCACGCGGGCAGTGACAGGCTCCAAAATAGAAGCAGTACGATTTTTTCATGAAAAGGGAAAGCGAAAAACCGGTGGCTCAGGGAACCGCCAGTTGCTTGTTCGTAAGAAATTCTTCGTCGGTCAGTGTTTTCAGGAAGGCAATGATTTGCTGTCGTTCCTGCTGCGTAAGAGCGATCCCTCGTTTGCCGGTACTGGCTTTCAGAATTGGGTCCAGATTGGGCGTATTGTGTACGTTTTCGGCGTAATGATCCAGTACCGCTTCCAGGGTATAGAACCGACCATCGTGCATGTACGGGCCCGTAACCGCGACATTCCGTAAGCTGGGTACGCGGAAGGTATAGCGATCTTTCTCCTGATTCGTGATCCGGAACCGACCTTCATCGGCATCGCTGGTGAGAAAAAGTCCATTGTTGCGATAGCTGCGATCCGTAAACAATTCGCCCGCGTGGCAGGAGGAACATTTCTGCTGAAAAAGGTGCAGACCAGTTTGTTCGTCGTTCGTTAGCGTAACGCCTTCTTTACGCACAAAATGATCGTAACGGGAATTGGCCGAAACCATCGTTAACATGAACTGGGATAAGGCCTGTAGAAATCGAGTCGTGGTGATTTCTTCTGTACCGTACGCCTTTCTGAATAATAGCGGATACTTTTTTGTGGCCCGTAGCTTATCCAGTACGTTCGCCATGGTTTCGCCCATTTCTACTTCGCTGATGATCGGAGCGATGGGCACAAAATCCAGATCCGGTACACCTCCATCCCAGAAAAACTCCGACTCCCAGGCCAAATTCTGCAAGGGTAGCGAATTACGGGTTCCTTTCAGGTTGTTGATACCGTGGCTGACGTCGTGCCCGTGGTGCGTAAATCCGTACGGCTGCGAATGACATTCGGCACAGGAAATGGTATTGTCCTTCGAAAGTAACGTTTCATTGAAGAGAGCTTTTCCCAGTTCTACGCCAGAGGTCGTCAGCGGATTCCGTTCGAATGCATACAGCGGCTTCGGAAAGTTGGCGGGTACGGTAAATGAGACTTCCGGCCCGGTCCGTTCGGGCGACGAACAGGACCAGACCAGCAGTACTATCCATACACCGGCCCAGAGCCTAGTCATTGTGAATGTGGTCAACCGTAAACATATTCACATAGTTGTTGGCCAGCGGAGCCGCTACGGAAGGATCATGTACTGATTTGGTATCCTGAAGTTTCAGGGCCGTCGTACTGTTGAAGAACTTCTGAAGATTGACTACAAAATGAATCGTCGGGCTGATGGATTTACGTACCGTAGCCGTTCCGTTCAGGGGCAATGTTACGGTACGAATATTATTGGGAGCCTTCGATGAGTAACCGCCAAAACCGCCTACATGGTACTGAAAGGGGCGTAATCCCGCTCCATTGGCCGGTACGACCGGAGAAGTTCCTTCAAACTTGAAGAAGATATAGCCGGAATTCCATCCCCAGTACATGTTATCTTCTTTATACTTGGAAGGGTCCAGTACACCCGTACGTTCGCCTGCGGGGGAAGCACTCTTCAGGCTATCGACACCCACCATAAAGCTGACCTCGCTATAATCGCCTTCTGGAACGTTTTTCAGTTTAGGCTCCCAGGTCTCCGAATCGGCCTGGCGAATCAAGAAGTACTGATCCGGAAATTTTGTAACGGTACCATCCGTTTTTTTCAGCGAAACATTGCTGATGAAGTAATTCAGCGTAGTTACTGAAAACTCCTCGCCGAAGTCGTTTTTATACGGCGTAGTGCCCAGTACTAGCTTTTGAGCACCCACTCGGTTATCAAACTCAAGTGTTAGGCTAGGACTATCCGGTTCGGGTTCCTCGTTTTTACAGGCCGTGAAAACGGTGGTACAAAAAGCGAATAGAAGCAGGAAAAAGGGATTGATTTTCATTGAAAAAATATCTTGATTTGCCTACCGGACGGGGAATCCCGGGGGTTCGGCAAAGCGTTGGTCTTTTAAAAATTCAGTATCCGTCAGCGTATTCAGAAAAGCGATAATCTTCCGTTTTTCGTCAGCGGTCATGGGTATGCCTAAGCGTCCATTTTGCTTCAGCAGCGGATCGAGGTTGGGCGTATCCTGCACGCCTGAAGCGTAGTGATCAAGCATTTCCTGCAACTTGGTAAAGCGGCCGTCGTGCGTATAGGGCAGACTTTCGGCAATATTCCGCAGACTGGGGACCTTAAACTTAAAGCGGTCCGATTCCTGTTTGGTTACCGTATAACGACCTTCGTCGACCACCACTTGTAAGGTAGGTTTCCCATTGACGTATACCACTTTAGTACGCTCAAACTTCGGCAAGCCGTTATTGCGGAAGCTACCGTCCGTGAATAACTCTCCAGCGTGACAGCTTTTACAACCTTTCGATTCGAAGAGTTTCATTCCTTCCAGCTCATCTGCCGATAGGGTTTCGCCTTCCTTACGGACGTATTTGTCGTACCGTGAATTGGCTGAAACCAGCGTCAGCATAAACTGGGTGAGGGCATGAAGCGTCCGGTCTGCCGTAATATCTTCCGTACCGTAGGCGGCTTTGAACAGGGGCGGGTAGCCCTTCGTCCGCTGGAGTTTCTTCACTACGTTTTCCATCGTATCATCCATCTCATCGGGATGAGTAATCGGTACAATGGATTGTAGATCAAGGTTTTCTACGGCACCGTCCCACATGTAATGTTTTTGCCAGGCCAGATTCTGAAGGGCCAGCGAGTTACGAAGGCCCGTCCGGTTCTCAATACCGTGACTCAAATCGTGCATGTGGTGGGTAAAAGCATAGTATTGACGGTGGCATTCGCCGCAGGCAATGGTACTGTCCCGCGAGAGGATGCCGTCGTAAAACAACTGTTTACCCAGGGCAAAACCCGCTTCAGTCACCGGCTTTTGGGCGACGGGGTAATCGGGTTGTGGAAAGTTCTTAGGTACACTGAACAAGGGCACGGGTGCCGAGGGAGCGGGGTCTTTCGAGCACGCCAGACTGATCAGAAAAATCAGGAATGGGTATACTTTTCTCATAAGCAAAGCCTTGCCGGCGGCACACAGCCGTACAATTCATTTATACGTCGAGAAAGGTGTAAAAGTGTCTGTTAGTACCTAAAAACTAGCAAAAGATCGTCTGGGGCGGGCGAAAACAGTCACTTAAGGAGTCATGCACATAGACTGGAGCCAGGAAAGGCGTGGGCTCCAGCTCACGTTCGGCCCATGAAGAAAGGCCAAACGTAAAGGTCGTCAGCAGATGTTCATGCGGCAGTTCCAGCAGCTGCGTTACCAGACGCTGACTGGCCTCGCGTTCATCGTGTTCCTGAGCGGCTTTGAGTTTTTTCGCCAGGTAACATTTTCCGTCGCAGTGTAACTCGGGACGCAAACGATTTTCGCAAAGGTACTGAGCAATGTAATCGTGCCGAAGCTCGAAGTCAACCAGAATGACCGGGACTACGAGCGTGCGTAACATCAGAAGCGATGTCAGCACATAAACGCCGAAAGTCCGCAGAGTTGCATTCATGGGTGCAAAGCTAAAGCCGGAAAGGAAATCACGGATTATTTATTTCACAAAAATCCGTGGAGAACAATTAGTCCAGTCGCGAGGAAGTCAAAACATGCTGTTTGGGAAGCTTACGTAATTCCTGGATCATCAGCGGTTTGATGATGGGACGGGCCGTCCACATGATACCATGTCGCTGGCGGGCGAGGTAAATGACATCAACGCTCGGAGCATTTACGAGTTGTTTCGCTGCCCAAAGTGGATTGACTGGATACAATAGTCGATCTTCCAGACCATGCACCATCGTCACGGGCATGTGAATGTTTTTCCAGAGCGGTACCATCGCGACCAGGTGCGGGTAGTGATTCTGTTTTTCATCGTCGGCCACGTGTATAAACCCCGGAATCCAGGCGGAAAATATCGGTACGAGCTTTGAAATAGGGTATATTTTCTCGGCTCCGGGTTTGTAAGAGCCGCACACGAGCAGCAGTCGGTCAAAGGCATCCGGATTGTCCATCGCCAGTCGGGAAGCTACCGTAGCTCCGTAGGAAGTGCCGAAAAGTAGGGTCGGGCGATGATCCCGCGTTTGCCAGAGCATTTTCGTCAGTACTGCCGATTGCCGGGAAATGAACTTTTCTCCCCAACCGTAATCCGACTCGCCGTAACCCGGTCGGTCGGGAGCAATAAGCTGAGCCTGTTTTTGTAAATCCGGATCGTTCAGGTAAAAGCGTAAACCTTCCAGCGAACTCGGCGATCCGTGCAGCAGTACCATTTTTCTAGGCAGTGTATCGGAACCGATTTTCAGGTATCGAATGGTACGACCCAGTGTATCGTAATAAACAATTTTAACCGGAATGCCTTTGTCAATCAGATCTTTACGGATTTCCCGTCGGGAATACCGCCGGTGCTCGAAACAGCCCGAAAGTAGCGTGGTTAGTAGCAGGCCAATAAAAGTCAATCGTATAGGCATGGGCTGGCATTAAAAAAGGTGACACGTTTGTTGTATCACCTTTTTTAACGCCAAAAAGCAAGTTTCGGTTGTCCGAAATCAATTACTTTTTAGTTAATTTAAAGACATACACGGGCGAATCACCCGCTTGTTTACGAAGATTTTCAGACAGTTTTACGGTCTTATCCTGAGCTTTTACTGCTCCTTTCGTCCCCAACAACTGGACATTCTGTCCTTTTTCCAGAATCGGAATTTCCAGTGAAGTGGGTAACGTTTCACCTTCTGCTGCCCGGTACAGAGCGTAGAGCGTATTTCCTTTCTTCGTATACGCCCATTTGCCGGACTGGTACGGAGCTACGGCGGTCGTTTCGTAAATGGCTTCCCCGTTTACGTTCATCCATTTACCAATGTCAGCCAGTCGCTGGTAAGCTTCTTCGTGCCATTCGCCGTCGGGACCGGGAGCCACGTTCAGCAACAGGTTACCGCCTTTCGACACAATGTCCGCCAGCATATGAATCAGCTTCCGCGTGGATTTGAAGTTTTCCTTGGGAATGTAGCTCCAGGAATCACCCATGGTCATGCAGCTTTCCCAGGGGAAGGGAAGGGCTTCGCTGGGTACCGATTGTTCGGGGGTAACATAGTTTTCGTACTCGCCCGCCACCGTGCGATCCACCACGAGTAAACCGGGCTGATGCTCGCGGGCCATTTTGGCAATCTTCGGCATGTCAATGTCCTGATCAAATGGAATGGCTTTCTGCCAGCTCACCGTTGAGTCGATGGTACTGAACGGACGAACCCAACCGCCATCGAGCCAGAGGATATCCATTTTACCGTAATCCGTCATCAATTCCTGAATCTGGTTGTAGGTAAACTGCTTGAACTGATTCCACTTTTCGGGGTACTTGCTCGGTACGTAACTGGAATTTCGGTCCTTAGGGGGGAAGTACGACCACCAGTAACTATCGGTGTGCCAGTCGGGCTTGGAGAAATACGCTCCAACCATAAAACCCTGATCCCGAAACGACTTGAATACTTCCTTGGCTACGTTGGCCTTTGGATTGGTTTTAAAAGGCGTATTGGTGATTTTATAATCCGTCTGCTTGGTATCAAACATACAGAAACCGTCGTGGTGCTTCGTCGTAAAAACTACATACTTCATCCCCGCTTCTTTGGCGGCTTTCGCCCAGCGGTCGGGGTTGAATTTGACGGGATTGAACGTTTGGGGAATTTTTTCGTAGGCTTGTTTATACTCGTACCAGTTCGCCGCGTAAGGGCCTTTCCGCTCACACCAGCCTTCATCCTCGGGGCACAAGGACCAGGATTCAACGATGCCCCACTGGCTGTAAGTTCCCCAGTGCATCAGCAGGCCAAACTTGATGCCCTGCCACTGATCCAGTTTTGCTTTAACCGCCGGATCTTTGGGCGTTACGTACCCTACGTGGTGTTGTTCGGAATGTTGCTGAGCCCGAACGAAAAGACTCGTCAAAACGAGAACACTAATAAAAAATGACTTCATAACAGGAGAAAGAAAGAAACGAAAAACCGTGCTCAGCGACCTGATCCGGTACGCGGATTTTGGTGGCAGGGCACGGTTCAAAAAAGAATTCTAAACGGTGGCAAAGAGCTGGTCCATCACGTAAATGTGAATGCCGACCCATTTGGCCCGCTCGCCCAATTGAGAGATTTCAATGCTGAGTTCGTTCCGGAAGTCGCTCAAACAATATTTATTGATGGCCTGTCCGATGGGATTGGTGATAAAGGCATCGGCTTTTACGACAATACCATCCACAATCACAATTTCCGGATTGAATAGGTGTACGGCCATCGAAAGCCCTTTGCCCAGTTCTGTACCTACGTCAAAAAGAATATCAATGGCGAAAGCGTCGCCTTCCAAAGCGGCTTCGATTACTTTTTCAATATCGATTTCTTCGATATGGTCGAGATAAACGGATAGTTTCGAAGCACGACCCTCTTTCAGTCCCCGCTGTACCCGTCGACCCAGTGAACGGGCAGAGGTAATGGTATCGAGGCAGCCTACTTTGCCGCAATGGCATAATTCGCCGTCGGGATCAATCTGAATGTGACCCAGCTCCCCGGCAAAACCGGCGGCTCCCTGAAAGATTTCGCCGTTCAGGATGATACCGAGACCTACGCCCCAGTCAATATTGATGGCCAGTACGTGTTTTTTTCCGCGAGCCAGTCCAAACCGATGCTCGCCGAGTACCGTGGCTTTGGTATCGTTGATGACGTAAACAGGTAAACCAAATTGTTCAGAGATAAGGGTACTGAGTGATTTATCTTCCTGATTGATTCGCCGATAGGTCATGTTCGTACCGTTCTGGTAATGAATCAGACCCGGCATGGAAATTCCGATCGCCACCAGATCAGCGGTTTGCATGCCTGATTCACTCAGTACTTCCTGCGTAGTTGTCAGTAATGATTTCGTAAACTCCGCACTGTCTTCCAGGCCCAGCAGAACATCCCGGCGGAAAATCACTTCCCGTTGCATGTTCATGATCAGTACTTTCGTGTCGTGCGTACTAATATCGAGGGCGAGGATGTATTTATCCTGCGGATTCAGGCCAAATAAAACCGGACGGCGTCCGTGATTACCAACCGCTGTACCAAAAGTGGTCACCCATTTCTCTTCGACCAGCTCTTCAACAATATTAGTAATCGATGGAACGCTACTGTGTAAGTTCTTCGCCAGTTGAGCGAGTGTACCCACTTCGGCCTGGTATAACTCAGCCAAAACGCCCCTGCGGGAGACGCTCTTTTTGTAGTCAACAACACTTTTCTTGGGAAGTACTTCTTCGTCGGCTGGAGCTGAATGCATTATCAAGAGGGTTAGGCGTATGTAATAAAAATCAGATTATTTGGTTGGAAGGTATTATATCGATAGATGATTGTACTTTTGAAATTTTATTGTAAATAAACACCTGTTTCTTAAAAATATTAACAAATTATTTAAAAATCCAGTCTGTTTTATAAAGAAGGTACGCCAATGATTTGGCATCTTCACCATTAAATTGAGCGATTTTGGTAAAATCAGGAAAACTACCCTGTTCGCAGGCACGCTCGTATCAAAAATAAAAAACAACGTCGAAAATGAGTTACTACTTCAGTAATTCGTTGATAACGTCAGTAAGACCCTTTCATTTATTGATCACACTTCACACATGACAACGCGTCGATCCTTCCTTCGCTGGTCCACACTGGCAGTAACCTTCGCTCCGGTACGCTCACTAATCGCTGGCCCGCAGGCTGCGGTGGCCAAACCACTGGTCGTTTCCACCTGGGATAGCGGCCTGGCCGTAAATGCAGCCGCCTGGAAAGTACTCAAACCTGGTGGGTATGCTTTGGATGCGGTCGAGGAAGCCGCTAAATCCATTGAAAAAGAAATTAGCTGCTGCGTAGGTTTGGGGGGGTATCCCGACCGCGAAGGCCACGTATCGCTGGACGCGTGTATCATGAATGAAAAATATGATTGTGGCTCGGTAGCGGGGCTTGAACGCATTTTGCACCCGATTTCCGTAGCTCGTAAAATCATGGAAACCACGCCGCACGTCATGCTGGTGGGCGAGGGAGCCCAGCAGTTCGCCGTGGCCAATGGCTTTAAACTGGAGTCTGCCGAGCTTTCCGCTGACGCCGCCAAAGCGTACAAGGAATGGCTGAAAAAATCCGAGTATAAACCCCTGATGAACATCGAACAACAGCAGGGGAAAACGCCTAAACGGGCAGCGGGTGGACCGTTTGCTCCCAATCAGTTTGAGGACGGTTCCTTCAACCACGATACCATGGGTACGATTGCTCTGGATGGAAAAGGCCGCTTGGCCGGAGCTTGTACCACCAGCGGTATGGCTTTCAAAATGCGGGGCCGTATTGGCGACTCTCCTTTAATCGGCTCTGGTTTATATGTAGACGGCGAAATTGGAGCAGCCACCTCATCGGGGCAGGGAGAAGAAGTGATTCGTCTGGGCGGAACACACCTCGTCGTTGAGTTTATGCGAAACGGAGCCACGCCGATGGAAGCCTGCAAAAAAGCCGTGGAGCGGCTGGTGAAAATCAATCCTACAAAAGCGAAAGAATTTCAGGTAGGTTTTATTGCCATCAACCTGAAGGGCGAAGTGGGAGCTTACTCCGTCAACAAAGGCTTTAGCTACTCCGTTACCCAGGGCGACGATGGTGGCAAGGTGCTCATGGCCGAGAGTTACTACAAATAAAATGGATCCAAAATTGTGCATTCGTTTGCAGGCCTCTGTGCACACGTTTGTTCAGATCCGGTACAGCGGGTACGCCACCATTGCGAAAGTAAAGGCTCGTATCTTGCCGTACGCTGAAGCAGATTTCTCAGTGATGAGACTCGCTTCGCCTGATCCAGTTTACTCCAAAAGTGCGGCGTAACTGCTCATTTTTGAAACCTATTGTACATGAAACGTTTCGTACTTTCCGCTTTTCTGGCGGCGGCCAGCGTAGCCACATTTGGGCAGTCGCTCATTCCTCAGCCGGTATCCCTGCAACAGGGTTCCGGAGCTTTCCGTTTTAATGCTCAGACCCAACTGGTAGCGTCTACGCCCGAAGCGAAGCGACTGGCGGCTTTACTCAATCAGTACCTGAAGAAGCAGGCGGGTTATGAATTGAAAGTAGTAGCCAAAGCTCCCTCGTCGAATTTTGTTGCTTTTAACGAAAAAACGGGTTTACCCGCCGAAGGTTACGAGTTGAAGGCTACTGCCCAAAGCATTCAGATTGCAGGGAAAGACGCGGGCCTGTTTTATGGCTTACAGTCATTACTGCAATTGTTTCCGGAAGGAAAAACAGAGATCCCTGCCGTTACCATCGAAGACCATCCGCGGTTTGGCTATCGAGGTCTGATGTTGGATGTAGGTCGGCATTACATGCCCGTATCGTTCATCAAACAAATGATTGACGAAATGGCCCGGCTGAAATTCAACCGTTTCCACTGGCATTTAACCGAAGATCAGGGTTGGCGGCTGGAGATTAAAAAGTATCCCAAACTAACGCAGGTAGGAGCTTTTCGTGATGAAACGCTGATCGGGGGATACGGTGATCGGATGCCACAACAGTTCGATGGCATCAAGTACGGCGGATTTTATACGCAGGACGAAGCCCGTGACATCGTTAAGTACGCGGCCGACCGGCACATTGTCGTCATTCCCGAGATTGAATTACCAGGACACTCTACGGCGGCGTTGGCGGCATACCCGGAGCTGGGTTGTACGCCGGGACCTTTTAAAGTACAAACCACCTGGGGTGTCCACAAAGACGTATTCTGTCCAAAAGAAGAAACCTTTACGTTCCTGGAAAATGTACTGACGGAAGTAATGGCCATTTTCCCCTCGCCATACATCCACATTGGAGGCGATGAATGCCCGAAGGATCGCTGGAAGGAATCAGAATTTTGTCAGAATCTGATCAAGAAAGAAAATCTGAAAGACGAGCACGGCCTGCAAAGCTATTTTATTCGACGCATCGAAAAATTCCTGAATTCAAAAGGCCGTAACATCATTGGCTGGGACGAAATTCTGGAAGGTGGTCTGGCTCCCAACGCTACCGTGATGAGCTGGCGTGGCGAACAGGGAGGGATTGCTGCGGCGAAGGAAAATCACGACGTCATCATGACGCCCAACAGTCACCTGTACATCGACCATTACCAGGGAAAAGACCGCAAACAGGAGCCGCTGGCCATCGGCGGATTCTTGACGCTGGAGAAGGTTTATTCTTACGACCCAACGCCGAAAGAGCTGACGGCCGAACAGCAAAAACATATCAAAGGAGTACAGGCCAACTTGTGGACGGAGTATATTCCCACCCCGGCGAAAGCTTCCTTCATGTTGTTTCCCCGGGCGTTGGCTCTGGCGGAAGTAGCCTGGTCGCCGGTAAACCGGAAAGAATATACCGAGTTTTCGGAAAAACGGGTACCCGATTATTTACGGAGTATGGAAAAGCGTAACTGGGTCTACCGCGTACCAACGGCTATTGGTATGCCCGCCGAAGATACGTTACGGGGGAATCAGTTCACGATTCATCTGAAGTCGCCCGTTGAAGGAGCTAAAATTTATTACAGCATCGATGGATACGCTCCCAATGAAACGACGCATCTGTACGCCAAACCCCTTGCGTTGACCATTCCCGAAAACCGTCGTGTGGATCTGAAAACCATTGTGATTACACCCGAAGGATTACGAAGTGTGGTGGCTACCACTACGCTGGTGAATGGTACGCCGATGCCTGATAAACAGCCCAGAAAGAAAAATTAATCGAAGCATAGTGGAATAAAAAAGCCCGTCGTAGCAAGTGGTACGACGGGCTTTTTTATAGGGATAATGAGCTTAACTGTATTTACGACGCTTGAGAGCCAAATCGTGGGCCGTATCGTAATAGCTACGGAGGTTTTTCCAGTCAAATACTTCCGAAATGCTCTCCGTACGGTTCCGCTGCATGATCCGATCCCGGCGAGAAGCCCGTACGAATTTAAACAGCAGTTCTGAAAGCGTCTCAGCAGCCTGATGGAAATCCTGCTCGCTCCGGTTTAGTACGTAGACACCCCAGTTTTCCGGATCAGCCATGATCTGATTCATGTAATCACCGAAACCCGAAAGGTCGCTCGTCACGGTCGGTACACCCCGTACCACGCATTCCAGCGGCGTATAGCCCCAGGGCTCGTAGTAACTCGGGAAAATACCCAGGTGACAACCCCGTACGAAATGACTGTAATCCATCCCGAACAGCGGATTCGTTGACGCGATGAAATCGGGGTGATACACAATCTTTACCCGGTCCGTTTCATGGTTCTGCATGTTGGACTTCCGCAGAAAATCCACAATGGCATCTTCCTGCTTGAGATAGTGCGTAACCGTCTTGGGTAAATGATGCGTCTTCCAGGATTGAATGGTACGGCGAAGGCGAAGCTGCCAGTATTCATCCACAAACTGATTGAGATCCGGCATTTTCAGGTCGTTGCTCGTAGCTGAAGCCATGAACAGTTGTTCGCCGATTTGCCGTTCAATTGCTTCGCAGGTTTGCCGGATTTCAGCCATTACCGCTCGCGTTTGCAGGACATCCGCATCCATCGAATAAACCGGGTTTTTGGTAACGATAAACATTACCACCGTCATATCCGAGTTGCTGGCCTGTAGCTTGGCATTGAGTCGGTGTAGAGCTTCCAGCGTCAGGTCATAGCCTTTATTGGAATACTCAAAACGGCCCGATGTAAAGAAATACAGGGTACGGTCCAGATCAAAAGAATAGTTCTGGAAGAAGTGACCCATCACAAACTGATGAATCTTCTGTTTGTACTGAACGTGCAGATTTTGAAACTCGTGCGTAGCCGTAAAGCGGGTCACGTTAAGCCCATTGGGCAGCGTCAAATCACACTTACGACCGAGCAAAAACTCACATTCCCGAGCCGTTACGTCCGAAACGGTCGTCATGACGTGGCAGTTCTGAGCGGCCAGGTATTCAATCGTTGCCTGGGTTTCAATGCCAAAGTGCTTCGCCTGTTCGAGCCAGTTAAACGAGGGTAAATTGTCGTAAAAGTTAGGCACGTTGGGAGCCATATACCGACCCAGCATGGTGGCGTGGGTGGTAAAAACGGTTGCCAGTTTGGGAGCCTCCTGAGCCAGATCGGGCAGAGCCGTAGCGGCCATCCATTCATGGAAATGAGCCGTGATATCATAGCGTGCACTGTGATCTTTTGACAATTCATTCAGGAAAACCCGAACACATTCACCAAAAGCCACCACCTGATTCACCAGATCCTCCGCATTAAGCGTGGAGAGCTGGTGATGATTCCAGAGGTCGTACTTGAGCTGGTCGAGCCGATCATACAGCGTATTGAAATTGAACAGCACCAGGCGGGGTTTACCCGTCACGAGCCAGTATCCATACTGTACGTCGAAGCCCATTTCCCGCATTTTTCGTACGGTTTTACCCAGGATCGAATCATCCAGATCGGTAATCGGTTCAAACTCAGCCAAGGCTTTTTCTGGGAAGTAAGGCCCAAGCAGGAAATAATCGTCGCCCCATTTTTCGACCATTGCCGGAACCTTAGAGCGGATTACCGTATAAATACCCCCTACCTGATTGCATACTTCCCAGGCAATTTCAATCAGGAGTCGAGGCCGTATTTTGGGCTTAATGGGTTCTACTTCGAAAGCCATAGCCAAGCATAAATGTAAATGTTGTGAATGTAAACCGCGTTTTTCCTAAATCTTCTTGAACTGCCAAATATAGAATGGTATTTTTCAAGGGAATTATTCGTCTAAAATAATTCTAAAGTTTTATGCCAAGCTCGGCCAATCTTTCTACAATTGACCGACTTTTCCACTACGTTCACCTACCCTATGCGGGAATCCTTAGCGAATTTTAATGTGTAGTGAAAAGAAAACCTGTTTCCACCTTAGAATGTTATAGACGCTTAAAGCTGGCGGCCTTTCGTGTCTTAATGTATAGTTGTTTATACCCGGCGAGTTTCTAAATAGGATTGTAAAATAATCGTTGCTGATACCCGATCTACTACGCCCTTATCGCGGCGGTCTTTCTTGGTTGTACCCATTGAAATCAACGCCTGCAATGCCATGACGGAAGTAAACCGCTCATCGTGTTCGTGTACGGGCGTGTCCGGGAAGTTCTTGCGGAGCAGGCGAACAAACCCCCTGACGTGCGGCGTATTGGATGTATCCGTGCCGTCGAGGTTTGTGGGCATGCCTACCACAAAGGCTTCTACGGATTCCCGCTGACAGTATGCTTTCAAAAAGTTCATTACGTCTTTGGAGTGAACCGTTTCCAAAGCCGTTGCAATCAACTGCAAAGGATCCGTTACTGCGAGTCCCACGCGTTTGGTACCATAATCTATAGCAAGAATTCGTGCCAATGGTTTAAATAATTAGAAGATTAATTTCCCAGACGTAAGGTCTGCAGAAAAAAGCAAAAGAAGCTTTCACCCGAAACCCATTCACCACTAGGAACTTAACCCATACAAGTTTACACTAGGCCAGTGAAACGGGGGATAAATCTTTTTTCCAGTCCCGATAACCTACTACGCAAAGTATTAGATAAACGCCATAAAGAAAGGCCGTCCAATACAAATTTTTATAGACGTATATGCCGACATAAATCAGATCGACGAAAAGCCAGAGGTACCAGTTCTCAATAAACTTGCGTCCAAGCATCCACTGGGCGATCAGACTCACCGTAGTCGTGAACGAATCCAGCAAGGGTAGGCTGGCATCCGTTAGACGGGTTAAGATCCAGTTTAGCAGAGCCGTTCCGGTTAATGTCAGAGCCAGTAACCAGCCAATGAAATGCCGGGGAAGTTTTCGGACGTGAAGCTGGGTATGTCCGACCCCACCATAGAGCCATTGATACAGACCATAGATGCTTAACAGAGCAAAGACAATTTGTAATCCCATATCTCCGTAGAGGCGGGCTTCCCAGAAAATGACGGTGTACAGCCCCACGCTGATCAGTCCCCAGAAGAAACCCCAGACGTTTTGCCGCGTATTGAGCCAGACGCAGATGATCCCCGTACTAACGCCGCTTAACTCGAGCCAGTTGCTTTGGAGGTAGCTCAGAAATACGTTCATTTAGAGTGGTTAAATTGATAAAATACTGAACTTTGCCCCGGTTCTGGTCGTTTTTATAAAGCCCCTCGTCGGTACCGAAATAGTCGGCATACGGCGGGGATTACTGCGTTCGGTGCAATCAGATCAACCTTGCAGGAACGCGACTAAAGGCCTGGTTTTGCTGGTACAGAATTAGCTAGAATTCGTAGGTAAAGCCCTTTGGTTTTTACGAACAAATTTCATCGAAAAGCGAATAGCCCAGAGCGAAAGCTACAAAATAAACCGTATGCTGATTAAAGATTTGTTGACGTTGTATCGGAATGACGCTTTTATCCGGCTCATGGGCGAACGACTGCAAAGTAAACAACCCGACGATTATCACTTACAGATTAAAGGAATTACGGGTAGCCTGGATGCCGTACTTGTAGCGGCCCACTATCAAAATCATCCGGCGGCTTCGCTGGTGGTCTTGTCCGATAAGGAAGAAGCGGCTTACTTCTACAATGACCTGCAAAATCTACTGGGCGAAGATCACGTGTTGCTCTTCCCCATGTCGTACAAAAAGCCGTATGAGTACGAGGAGATCGACAACGCCAACGTACTGATGCGGTCGGAAGTACTGAACCGAATTAACGATAAAAGTAATAAGACCCTAATTGTTACGTATCCCGAAGCTCTGAGCGAGAAAGTAATCAATCGCCGCTCGCTGGTGAAGAATACCTTTACCATTTCAGTGGGAGAAAAACTGGATACGGAATTCCTGACCGAATTTCTGCTGAGTCAGGATTTCGAGGGAACCGATTTCGTGTACGAAGCCGGGCAGTTTGCCGTTCGCGGTGGGATTATCGACGTATACAGTTATGCCAATGAATTTCCGTACCGGATCGACCTGTTTGGGGATGAAGTAGAATCCATCCGTACCTTTGATCCAGATACGCAATTGTCCAAGGAATCCGTTTCCCGGATCAATATTATCCCGGATGTACAGACCAAACTGATTCAGGAAAGCCGGGATTCGTTTCTGAGCTTCTTTCCAGAGACGACCCGTATCTGGTTCAAAGACGTAGAATTAACGCTGGAGCTGATCGGCATCTGTTTTGAAAACGTAGAGAAGAGTTTTCAGTCGATTCTCGAACGGAGTGGGGGAATCAAAGTCATTCACGAACCCTCGCAATTGTTTGAAACCCGGCGGGGTTTCCTGAACCAGATCAAGGAATTTCCGAGCGTTGAATTTGGGAAGCGATTTTACTTCAAACCCGCCGACGGAAGTACGCTTCCAGCCAGCGAACTTCGCATCAATTACGCTTCGAAACCCCAACCCAGTTTCAATAAAGATTTCAACCGACTGATCGAAACCCTGCACGAACAGCAGTATCGAGGCTATACCAATGTGGTGGTTTCAGAAACACAGAAGCAACTGGAGCGACTGTCTTCGATTGTGGGAGAAGCCAATGATAGCGTCCGTTTTCAGGGCGTGAACGTATCCTTGCGGGAAGGCTTCATTGACGATACGCTCAAGATTGCCTGCTTTACGGATCACCAGATTTTTGATCGCTTTTATCGGTACCGAATCAAAGACAAGTTTAGTAAATCCAAGGCTCTTACCTTACGGGAACTCAAAACGCTGGCTCCCGGTGATTACGTAACGCATATTGACCACGGCATTGGCCGCTTCGCCGGATTGGTAAAGATTGACATAGGCGATCACCAGCAGGAGGGAATCCGGCTGGTGTTCCGCGATAACGATACGGTGGTGGTCAACGTACAGAGCTTGCACAAAATCGCCAAATACACGGGGAAGGAAGGTACGCAACCTTCGTTGAGCAAGCTGGGTTCGCCGGAGTGGGAGAACAAGAAAGCAAAAGTCAGACGGCAGGTGAAAGACATCGCTGCCGAGTTGATCGAGCTGTATGCCAAACGCCGACTAGCTCCCGGCTACCCCTATTCCCGCGATACATTTTTACAGGTAGAACTGGAATCGTCCTTCCTCTACGAAGATACGCCCGATCAGGCTAAGGCTACGTCGGCGGTGAAAGAGGATATGGAAAAACCCCACCCGATGGACCGTCTGGTTTGTGGGGACGTTGGTTTTGGGAAGACGGAAGTGGCCATGCGGGCCGCCTTTAAAGCCGCTTCGGATAACAAACAGGTGGCCGTACTGGTACCTACAACGGTACTGGCCATGCAACATTACCGTACATTCCGGGATCGCTTCGAGCGTTTTCCGGTAAAAGTGGAGTACATCAATCGTTTCAAAACGACGCAGCAGATCAAGGAAACGCTCAAACGTGTGGAGTCGGGGGAAACGAGTATTCTCATCGGTACGCACCGGATTGTAGGCAAAGACGTCAAATTCAAGGCTTTAGGCTTGCTGATTGTGGATGAGGAGCAGAAATTTGGCGTGAAAGTGAAGGATCGGCTCAAGGAATTCAAGCTTAACGTCGATGTACTTACGTTAACGGCGACACCCATTCCGCGTACCCTTCATTTCTCGTTAATGGGAGCCCGCGATTTGTCAGTGATCGCTACGCCGCCGCCGAACCGCCAGCCGGTTACGACGGAATTGATGGTGTTCGACGAACTTAAAATCCGGGATGCGGTGATGCGGGAAATGAAGCGGGGTGGACAGGTCTTCTTCGTTCACAACCGCATTGGCGATCTGGAGTCGCTGGGTAATATGATTCTGAAGCTCGTACCCGACGCGAAAATCGGTATTGCTCACGGGCAGATGGACGGGGACCGGCTGGAGAAAGTCATGATGAAATTCATTGAAGGCGAATACGACGTTCTGATTTCAACGAACATCATTGAAGCGGGTCTGGACATTCCGAATGCCAATACCATCCTGATTAATCAGGCTCAGTTGTTCGGTTTGAGCGATTTGCACCAGATGCGGGGTCGCGTCGGGCGTTCCAATAAAAAGGCGTACTGTTATTTGTTGACGCCTGCTTTGTCGTTGCTGAGTACGGATTCCCGGAAGCGGTTACAGGCCCTGGAAGAATTCACCGAATTGGGGGACGGATTCAAGGTTGCCATGCGGGATTTGGACATTCGCGGAGCAGGAAATTTATTGGGAGCTGAACAAAGTGGCTTCATTAACGATTTAGGCTTTGAGACGTATCATAAAATTCTGGACGAAACCGTTCGGGAGCTGAAAGAAACGCAGTTTAAAGACCTGTTTGCCGATGAATTGGCCCGAGCCGCGAACAATCTGCGGGTAGAGTGCCAGATTGAGACGGATTTACCCGTCCTGATTCCCGAGAATTACGTATCTAACATCTCGGAGCGACTCAGTTTATACAACCGCCTCGACCATATGAAAAACGAGGCCGAATTGCAGGCTTTTCTTTCGGAAGTAACCGACCGATTTGGTCCAGCCCCCGAAGAAGTACGCGATTTGGTTGATCTGGTACGGGTTCGTTGGAAAGCGGAACAAATTGGTTTTGAAAAATTAACGCTCAAACAAAATACATTGAAAGGAACGTTCGTTTCTGGTGAGAATGAGGCGTATTTCCAGTCTGAGCGTTTTGGCAAAGTTCTTGATTTTGTGAAAGCTAACCCACGCAAAGTGGTACTCAAGGACGTCAAAGGCAAACTTCAGCTACAGGCTGAAAACTTACGTCAGGTTACCGAGTTAGATCAATTACTGGGTCAAATGGTAAGTTCGGGCGAGAAAGTTTCAGTAGCGTAACGAATGAGATTCATCTAGTAATGCGTATTTTAAGGAGAAAGCCTTTAGGAATGAACGAACGGTTATCAAGTAATTCCCGCTAATCTTCTATTTTTGTGAGATACTGAATGAGCTTTCAAGGCGTTGTTTTCAGAAATTAAGAAACAACGCCTTGAAATACTAAACACGTAAAAAGCGATATTCCAAACCATATACCTGCAATGATGAGAATTGCGTCAGTTTATTTGTTAGGGGCCTTAGTGTTACTAACAACAGCCTGTAAGAAGAATAAGAGACCCGATAGTGGTCACATTGGGAAAAATAGTACGGCCACAGGCATTGCTTATAACGCAAAAGAAGGATTCTCGACGCCGAAAAGCTTTAAAGGTCAGCCCACCGGACCGAACCTGGTGTATATCGAAGGCGGT
>NZ_NMPS01000104.1:0-675 GCF_002261125.1 Siphonobacter sp. BAB-5385
TTGGTGTTTAGCGTAGCGTCACCAACAACTCAGGTGGTACGACGCAGGTAAATCAGTAGGCTGTCAGTATAAAAATGAACACATGATTAGACTTTCAAACACCTAAATTCAGTGATTACAAATGAAATTCTGCTAAAAGATTCGTAAAACAGTAGGGAGTATACTTAGAGTTGTTGGTAATGCTACGTTAAATATCAACAACGGCAGATACAGCTATGTTTTACGTAACCAAATACGAATAGTAACAATAGCGGATTTATAGCATAATGGAATGGTATTACTATCATCTTTCAGAGCTAATACTTGATGCATTGGTATTATCCTCATAGCAAATTTATCCATTATTTTTCCAAAAGTTAATAAGCTTTTTACTGTGGCATTATCATTGGCATCATAGCTGAAAATGTACGGTCCATTTTCTTTCCAGTATTGACGTAATAATAGTCGCCAAACTGCTTTTTCATAGCAATTATTTCGACCATGTAAAAATTTAGCTAAAGCTACTTCTTGCTTGAAATTTGACAGATTTTGTTTGATCTGCACCTGTATTTTTCCCACTGTTCAAATTATTTAAAGGTTTAACATATCGGTCTAGAATACGAAAATGAAGATGTAGATCTTTCCTAAGGATAATTGTTCTCCGCCGTTGTTGGTGTTTAGCGTAGCGTCACCAAC
>NZ_NMPS01000105.1:0-28833 GCF_002261125.1 Siphonobacter sp. BAB-5385
TACGGACTTTTTAATTAGTAGGCTGTGCCTACCGGGCGGGATACACCCCGCATTTCATACGGGGCTATTCAAATTAAACCCCTCCGGGGTTGAGATGTTCGACGGAGTGAATCGGATTGAGCGTGTGTATAGGTTTACTCCGATTTCAACCGTCATGGTTAATGATCGGGGTGGTAGGATTTCGCGTCACAGACGCGAATTTCTCCTCTTTCTCGGAGTTGTCATCCAATAGCAGAATGAATGGGATTTGTGATCCCGTACGTATCGATACGCCGCAGGCAGGTTCCAGACGGCAAATCTGGAACGGCGAATGAGCATGCAAGGTCTATCGTACCCTCCATCCAGATAAATTTATGCGTATTTCGGTGATAGAGTACACATCGTTTAAAAATCGCAAATCGGTCAGCCTTACAAACTGGAATAAAAAAAGCCTGTCTGAACTTGTCAGACAGGCTTTTTCAATGATTTTACCGGATGGTAAACTACGCTTCAGCTTCTACAGCTACGGGAAGTACGCTAACAAAAGAACGACCTTTAAGGCCTTTCTTAAATTCAACGACTCCGTCCGTTAAAGCAAATAGCGTATGGTCTTTACCAATACCTACGTTGCGACCCGGATTGTGTTGAGTTCCGCGTTGACGAACCAGCACGTTACCAGCGATGGCTGCTTGTCCGCCGAAGATCTTTACGCCGAGACGTTTACTTTCCGATTCCCGGCCGTTTTTGGAGCTACCGACCCCTTTTTTGTGTGCCATGATCTTGTTTGGTTTTTAGTGGATGGTTTTTAGCTGGTGGACTTGCCAGCAACCAAGAACAATCAACTAATTACAATGAAATTTCTTCGATTAGGATTTTCGTCAGGTCTTGACGGTGGCCGTTTTGCTTCTGATACCCCTTGCGGCGTTTCTTGCGGAAGACAATGACCTTTTCTCCACGAACGTGGTTAAGGATCTTGGCTGAAACAGTGGCACCCGCTACGGTGGGAGCACCTACTGTAATTACACCGTCATTGTCCACCAGCAGAACCTTATCCAGCACAAGGGCAGCACCCTCCTCACCCGCTAAACGATGCGTGTAGAGGTAGCGGTTTTTTTCGACTTTAAATTGCTGACCTGCGATCTCGACAATTGCGTACATTTCTTACTTATGTTTGGTCCTGAAAAATGGACTGCAAAGGTAAGAAAATCTTTTGAAAATCAGCAATCTCTGGAAAAAAATGTTGATGATTGATCAGGATTAGTGGTTAGTTTTTCGTTGCTGGTTGTTTGTTGGGCTCTTCATGTGTTCACCAACAATCATCAATACGACCCAACATCCAGCAACCAACAACTACGAACCATTAACCTCAAACTACTCCAGAATTCGCTGAATATCGTTCGCTTCTTTCAGATAACTCTGGAATTTTTCGTAGCTGTCCGATAACATTAATCCCTTAAATTTCAATAAGTTATTAATGTATTCGTCGAGGACATCCAGGATATTCTCCCGGTTTTGCCGGAAAATGGGAATCCAGGTTTCGGGCGAGCTTTTAGCCAGACGGACCGTACTGGCAAAACCCGAACTTGCCAGTTCGAAGATGCGATTCGCTTCTTTTTCTTTCTCCAGCGTAGTCAATGCCAAGGCGAACGAACAAATGTGCGAAATGTGGGAAATATAAGCGGTATGAACATCGTGCGAAGTAGAATCAAACTCCGTAATCTTCATCCCGATGGCTTCGTACAATTCCTTCACGGTAGCTACGGCGTCCGAATCCGAGTCGGCGGCGTCGCAGATGACGTTGTATTTTCCGGTGAATAAACCCTGGACGGCTGCTTCAGGCCCGGAATACTCCGTACCCGCCATCGGGTGCGTGGCCACGAACCTACGTCGGTTGGGATGATTCTTGACTGCTTCAACGATTGGGCGTTTGGTGGAACCCACGTCAATCACAATCTGTTTATCAATCCGATCCAGTACGTAAGGAAGCAGGCTCAGCAACCCATCGACGGGTACGGCCAGTATAATTAGGTCTGACTGGTTAATGGCATCATCGAGCAAGGCCACTTTATCGACTAGTTTCAGCTCAAGAGCCTTCACCACGTGCTCGACCTGTTTATCCACCCCAATGATGGTTTGAGCATAGCCGGATTCCTTGAGAGCCAGAGCCATCGAGCCCCCAATCAATCCGATACCCACAATTGCGATCGTCATCTTCTTAGTTTTCAGTTTACGGTTTTCAGTATTCAGCGGGGTGAAACCTAACAAATACCTTTTATCTGCCGAATGCGTAAAATCGAGGCATTGAAAACCTCTACCTCCGCACACAGCGAAATTCGAATGTACCCGTTACCCTGTGAGCCAAAAATGCCACCCGGCGTAATAAAGACGTTGGCTTTGTACAGAATTTCATCCGACAGAGCGTAGCCATCGGCGTACGAAGCCGGAATTCGAGCCAGACAAACATGCCCGTCTGTTGGGGATCGTAGGTACAGTCCAGCAAGTCGAGTAACTCAAAAACTTTCTTTTGCCGTTGGCGATAAATCGCGTTCAAATCGGCGTACCAGGACGGCGGATTAGCAAGAGCCTGAATAGCCGCTTCCTGCAAGGGCAGAAACATCCCCGAATCCATATTCGATTTAAAGCGAAGCACATTCGAAACGTGTTCGGCTCCACCCGCCAGCATACCCATTCGCCAGCCCGCCATATTGTGCGACTTAGAGAGAGAGTTCAGCTCCAGAGCTACTTCTTTCGCACCGGGTACGGCAAGAATGCTTTGGTAATTTTCGTTCAGGACAAAGCTGTAGGGATTGTCATTGACAATCAGGATATTATGTTCCTTTCCGAAAGCCACTAATTCTTCGTACAAAGCAGGAGTCGCCTGAGCCCCCGTTGGCATGTGCGGGTAGTTTACCCACATCAGTCGTACGCGGGAAAGGTCTGTTTGAGCCAGGGCTTTCAGATCGGGCAGCCAGCCGTTTTCCGCCGACAATTCGTAATCCTGTACTTCCGCACCCGTCAGCAAGGAAGCCGCCCGATAAGTGGGATAGCCTGGATTGGGTACCAGAGCGATCGTACCCGGTTCGAGGTAGCTCATGGCGATGTGCATGATTCCTTCTTTCGACCCAATCAAGGGCAGAATTTCGTTCGCCGGATTAAGCTCCACGTGGAAATACGTTTGGTACCAGCCCGCAAAAGCCTGACGCAGAGCCGGAAGCCCAACGTAACTTTGATACGCGTGATGCTTTGGGTTGTGAGCGGAGTTACTCAACGCCTCGATGGTTTGGGGCGAAGGAGGTAAATCCGGACTACCAATACCAAGGTTAATCACATCGAGGCCGCGGCTCTTCATTTCGGCGATTTCCTTGAGTTTCGTCGAAAAGTAGTACTCCTGTACCAGGTTGAGCCGCTGGGCGGGCTGAATCGTTGCCATGTTGTTGGGTATAAAACAAAAAAACCGACTCCATACGGGCCGGCTGCGGAATGTGACGATGCTTTCTGAAAAGACAATTTCCTACCCGGCTCTACGCGTTGGCGTAGTAGTAATAATAAGAAGCCGTGTACAGAAAAGTTGCCATCGTGTTCAATAGACCGGGCAAAAGTATCCGGAATTTTGGAATCGCCAAAGAAAAGAGCTGAAAATGTTACGGGCATTGGTAAGCACTGCTAGCCAACGCTAAACGTTCTCAAGCGGGCAGCGTCTAAGCGTAGGTAGCTGGCAAAAAATTTTTGAGTTACCTGTGTTCGTACTTCTAACTAAATCACGCATTATGGCTAACCTTCAGCGAACATTTATTAGTCAGGAAGAATACCTGCAAATTGAGCGTACCACAACTGTACGAAGCGAGTATTTCAACGGCCAGCTCCTGGCCATGAGCAGTTTGAATGAGCGAGTGGCCGACACCGTTAGTGTACACGATGCCATCCAGACCAACCTGAGCCGGGCTATTCAAGAGCAGTTGAGCGAACGGGGAAGCGGGCATTGTTTCACGGAAGATCAGCGAGTTTTCGTAGCCGACAAGAATTTCTACACGTACCCCGATCTGGCCATTACGGCGGGTGAACCCCAATTTTCGGACGATCAGGTCGACACGCTACTCAATCCGACGGTACTGATTGAAGTGTCTTCGGCGGGTAGTAGTAATTACGACCGGGGGAGTAAGTTTGAAAACTACCGGAGTCTCGAAAGTCTGAAAGAATATCTGGTGGTGGATTCCCGTCGCATTTACGCCGAGTTGTGGCGAAAAAATGAGTCGCAGCACTGGGCTCTGGTACTTCAGGCCGAGCACGGTTCGGATATGGTACACCTGCAATCGATTGATGCGTATCTGCTGATCGACGACGTGTATAGCCAGATTGAAAATTTACCGGAAGAAGAATTTACGATCCGGTAATCCTTTTTCTGTAACACTTTGAGGAACAGAAGGACGGCGGCAAATCTTCGCAAAAAACGGAGTCTTGCCGCCGCTTTTTTTGAGGAACAAGCTGGCCCTTTCCCGAAGGACAAACGAAAATCCGTTCGTAACTTCACGGCATGGAAGATAAGCAGTTTGTGGTTTCGGCACGGAAGTATCGTCCGGTGACATTCGATTCGGTAGTGGGACAGTCGCACATTACAACGACGCTCAAAAACGCCATTCGAACCCATCACCTGGCTCAGGCCTTTTTGTTTTGCGGTCCACGGGGCGTAGGCAAGACGACCTGTGCCCGTATTTTGGCAAAAACAATCAATTGCCTTCGTCTGGACGATCACGTAGAACCCTGCGGGGAATGTGAAAACTGCGTGGCGTTTCAGAACAATGCTTCGCTGAACGTACACGAATTGGATGCGGCCTCCAACAATTCCGTCGAAGACATTCGGAACCTGATCGATCAGGTACGCTATCCGCCCCAGATGGGTAGTAAAAAAGTGTACATCATTGACGAGGTACACATGCTTTCGACGAGTGCCTTTAACGCGTTTCTAAAAACGTTGGAAGAGCCGCCGAGCTACGCCATTTTCATTCTGGCGACGACGGAGAAACATAAAATTCTGCCTACGATTCTGAGTCGTTGTCAGATTTTCGATTTCAATCGAATTCAGATCAAGGATATGGCCGATCACTTGGCCTCGATCGCTCAGCAAGAAGACATCACGGCGGAGTATGACGCTCTGGAACTGATCGCTCAGAAAGCCGATGGTGGATTACGCGACGCTTTATCGATGTTCGATTTGAACGTGACGTTTTCCAAAGATGGTCAGATTCATTACCACGATGTACTGAATAACCTGCACATTCTGGACTATGATTATTACTTCCGCCTGACTGATGCGTTGTTGGCGGGAAGTGTACCCCAGACCTGGCTCCTGTTCGACGAAATTCTGCGAAAAGGCTTCGACGGACACCAGTTTGTGGTCGGTTTAATCGAGCATTTCCGAAATCTGATGGTCTGTAAGGATCCATCAACGGTACGTTTATTACAAGTTTCGGAATCAGTACAGAATCGTTATCTCGAACAATCGGCGAAAACCTCGCTGTCGTTCCTGCTGTCGGCGATGAGTCTGGGCAGTCAGTGCGACATCAACTACAAACAGGCGAAACAACAACGGCTGCACGTCGAGATTACGCTCTCGAAGATGGCTCACCTGCCTTCCGTACTGAATCTGGCCGGGTTGCCTACGCAGTCCGATACGGAAGAAGCCGAAAAAAAAAGTCAACTGAACCCGTAACGCCGCCCGTAGTTAGCCAAACGGCCGTTACCCCTTCCCCGGTTGTTCCGCCTGCACCCCCTGTGGTAGTAGCAGAAACGCCAGCCCCCGAGCCGACGCCAGTAGTTCCACCTGTAATAACTTCACCCGTGGTGGCAGAAGTGCCTGTGGAGCCGGTCACGCCTCCCCCGCCCGCCCGGCCAGTAAAAGCGGTGAATGGCAGTTCCCGGTTGAAGGTGACCATTGATCTGAATAATTTCGAGGAGAAATCAGAAGCTTCTTCGGAACAGAAAGAGGCCATTATTCAACTTCGACAGTCGTATACGGAAGAAGACCTCCACAAGGCCTGGGCGGAATTTGTAGAAATTCGCCGGGGAAAAGGCTCGATGACGGAAGTGGTCATGCTGGATCGTGTTTTCACCCTGGAAGGACACGTTATTCAGTTAGGACTGGACAATCCGGTACAACTGGAACTACTCAGCGATCTGAAAACGGATCTGTTGACGTACCTCCGGCAGACGCTAAAGAACGGTCAAATTCAAATTCACGGCTTTCTGGTTGAACATCAAACGAGTCGTCAGCCCTATACGCAAGCCGAAAAATTTAATTATCTCGCTGAGAAAAATCCCGCTCTGCTCGAATTAAAAAATAGTCTGGGATTGGATTTCGACTGGTAAAGTCTGGTTAATCCCGGTATTGTTAGCCAGATGTACCGCTTCCCTCCTAACATTCAGTATCTTTGCCGCCGCGAATTGGAGTAGATGACTCCGCGTGGCCCATCACGAATGAAACAAATAGACGTCTGCCTGACTCCCGAGTTGCTGTATCAGCACAAAATTGATAATGCTATTGTTGTGGTTGTGGATATTTTTCGGGCCACTTCCTGTATGGTTACTGGCTTCGCGTATGGAGTTCAATCCATTATTCCAGTGGCGAGTATCGATGAGTGTGTTAAACTACGCGATCAGGGCTACTACGCCGCTGCAGAACGCAATGGCATGACCCCCGATGGTTTCGACCTGGATAACTCGCCCTTCAGTTACATGAACGAAAAGTTTGTCGGTTCGACCATTGCTGTAACCACTACTAACGGTACGCTGGCGATTACCAAGTCGCGGGCCGCAGTGAAAGTGATGATTGGGTCATTTCTAAACCTGGAAGCATTAGCGGCCTACCTGCGAACGCAGCAGTATGATGTGCTGGTTTTGTGTGCGGGCTGGAAAGGCAAGCCGAACTTAGAGGATACCTTGTTTGCGGGAGCGTTGGTAAATCGGTTACAGAATGACTTCATGATTTCTGAAGACGCCGCCATGATGGCTCAACGCCTGTACGCAGGAGCTCAGAATGATTTGCTAGGCTTTGTAGCCAACTCTTCTCACGTACGCCGCCTGCACCGATTAGGCATTCACAAAGACATTTCGTATTGTTTACAACATGACTTGTACGATGTACTGCCCGTTTTACGGGGCAATCAACTCGTACGGATGTAATTTTTCTTATTTTTTTATACCGGACGCAGACAGAAGCTAGCTTTTGTCTGCGTTCTTGTTTCAAACCCCTTCTCCTGTCGTGTATGAGAAAATCCTTCTTATTAGTAGTATTGAGCTTACTAGCCTTTACCAGCTTTGCTCAGCAAGTAAAAAAACGTAAGCCGGCCCGAAAGAAAGGAACGGTAACCGTAAAGGCTCCGGCCGCTTCGCAAACCGCTCTGGATGCTCATCGCTTGCAGGCTGGGCAGGCGTTTGCGTATGATGTAGTGAAAGGCACTTTGAGTAAAACAGATGCAGCAGATGCTGAGAAACGCTACGCGGATTCCTACACCCTGACCCTAAACGCTGGCGAGGAAGTACGGCTGGAAGTAGCTTCGGATTGGTACCGCGTTTCCTTTTCCCTGGAAACGCCCGATAAACAAGTAACGACTCAAACGGATCATGAAGAGTTTCCGGGCTTTAGTATCCAGAAACTAAAATATACAGTACCCGCGTCCGGTACGTACACGTTACGAATTTCCTCAACCGATCCGAATCAGACGGGAGATTATCTGATCCGAAAATACCTGCTTCCGGCGGAATCCGTATTGCCCGCAGAAACGGCGAGTTTCTGTGATCGGATTCACTTTTTGCTAGCCCAGCACCAGGATCATTTTTCGCGAATCAAGGGAAAGAAAACCCGAACGGATAAAAAAGCGGGCATAACGGAACATTACCAGACTGCGTTTGCCTTTCTACCCGGAAAGCCTTCCGAAATTCTACTGGAAACCGAACAGGAAAAAATGAAGTACCAGACGATTCTTGCAGAATTTCCTACGAAAGAACAGGCCCTGCAAGTCCATAAAGAGTACATTCAGCAATTAAAAACCTGCCTGGATGGCTGGCAGAGTGACGAATTCTCGGGTGAAAAATTTCAGGAGTTCAGTATGTCGAGTTATACCGACTTTTTGACCGTAATGCTGAAAGAAGCAGGAAAGAAAAAATACCAGGTTGTGTTAGGACTGGATTAGGTGAAGTCTTAAAAACACTCTATACATCGAAACACCCAGGTTATAAGGTACTAATACAGTGCTTATAAAAACACTGTATCCTATTAACACATGGTAAGAAAATGAAAATAGGGTAGAATAATCCTGTTTTCAGGCTATTCTCTCCCTAACTTTGTGATTCACCGATTAAGTTAAAGGTGTGGGTTAATTCTTGAAAAACCGTTTGGCCTTGCCGGACGGTTTTTTTACGATATAGCATTTCAGCCGACTTGAAAGTCGTAAATGAAAATACTGCGTTTTATCAGAGTACCGCTTTCTTTAACGAGAGGTTTGAGCCTTTTCGGAAGAGGCATGTACTTGCGTATGACTTTCCAGAAGGCCGCCGATTACGCCTAAGACAATAGCCATAAGCAGTAGGTAAATAATTTTTTTCATAACCGAAGTAAACGATATAGACTTTGCCAGAATAAAACGGGCAAAGTACATATGTATTAAAGGGTGGGATTAATTCATTTCCCGTGGCGGTTGGGAATATTGAATATCAGTTATTTACCTTTACGGTAACAGATTCAATGCTGAATAGTAATCGCTTCTAAGAGGGCAGGTGAAACGGATTACCTGACAAAACACGCAAGGTCCTTAGTAAATGTTAGGAATATTCGTTGTTTGGCAGGATTTGCCCGATGAACGGGTACGTATTCTCGATAAACGGAATAGGTAAGATAGGTGGCTAATCTATCTTTATCGCTCTTCTATGATTTGCCAGATTACCCCGATAAATCCACACGTAAATGTACATACTAATGATACGGAAATTCGAAATCGGTGAAAAAGTAAAATGGTTTAAAGAGCTGGACGTGATTCGGGAAGTACTGGAAAACCGCATGGATCAGGATATGAACCGGGAACTCATCGAAACAAGAGACCTCAGTAATATCGAAATGACGCCCCGCCCCCGCGTATTCAAGGGAATGGTTCGCTGCGGCTGGAATGATCTTCAGGGAAACTGGCAGAGCGGTATTTTTCACCAGGACGAACTCATTGCTTTGTAACAGAAGAAGTACTTCCCAGGGTTTATCAATATTTTTCAAAGCTAAACGCTTCATTCACGGAATGTTTGATGACCTGGACACCTGCCGGGAAATAAAGTTCCGATTTTAACCTCATAAACCTTTGGTTGACGCTGATGAATAAATTCGGCGTAAAAACATAAATTCAGAGGGGCCTGACCAGCATTCTGTCTTGTAAAATAAAGCTTTCTTCGCGGACTGGTTCAGAATTCAGTAGACCTGCAGGCCTTGCGGAATGTTCATGTGTCTGCCTCATTTGATCTTGTTGTCAGCTATTGCTGATCGTATTCATAAAAATTTCAGAGCAGAATGAGTGGTTTTCTTATCTTTCAATCTAAACCTAAATTCCCAGTCACTACCCATATGAGAATCCCTTTATTAGTCGTTGGGCTGCTTTTTATGTTTTCATCCCTGCATGCCCAGGTGAAGTCTTTACAGAACCAGATTGAACAACTTATCCAACCTAAGAAAGCGACTGTTGGGGTAAGTATCTACGATTTTGCCAGCAAGCAGACCCTGCTGATCCACGGCGATAAACACCTGCCCATGCAAAGTGTTTATAAATTTCACGTGGCATTAGCCGTGTTGAAAGAAGTCGATAAAGGACGATTTAAGCTGGAGCAGAAGCTGCACGTGAAAAAGAGCGATCTCGTACCCGGTTTGCACAGTCCGATGGGTGAAGATCATCCAAATGGCGAAGTAGATTTACCCCTTTCGGAGATCATCCGCTACATGGTTTCCGAAAGTGACGGCAGTGCCTGCGACTATCTCTTCAGGCTCCTGGGTGGACCTACACAGGTCAATGCCTTTATTCACCAGTTGGGCATAAAAGAGGTGGCTATTCGGGAAACGGAAGAAACCATGCAGGCCAAGGGAAACTGGGACGTTCAGTATACCAACTGGACCACACCGGCGGCCATGCTCGATCTGCTGAAATTATTTTATCAGCAAAAAATTCTCTCGAAGCGTAGTCATGACTTCTTATGGAAGGTGATGACCGAAACGGTTACGGGTGAGAACCGACTAAAGAAGCTACTTCCCACGGGCACCCTGGTCATTCACAAGACGGGTACTTCGGGCACGAATAAAGAAGGCATGATGGGTGCCGTGAATGATGTCGGTTTCATTGCCCTACCCAACGGCAAACACATCGCCATTAGCGTATTCGTAACAAACACAAGCGAAGGCATAGAGAAGAATGAGCAAATCATAGCCGATATTGCCAAGCTGGCTTATGATCACTTTGCCCGGGCGAAGTGATTGGGAGCGGAATGCATGAATCGTTTGTACTTTGCTTATCCACGCGAATGTGATTCCGCAGAATCCTGCCTTGCACTGAGGTGTCTGGAATGATTTAGAGTAGTACTGCCAAACCAAAGTGGAGCTAGACTATGAAGCTTACATCTACGCGGGTGGACATCAGCAAGGAGGTACAGGCTCGAATGGATCAGCCAATACGATTGCCAATAGCAAGGTCAGTGTTCCTCAGTTTCTTTAGGCTTATTAAGGAGCTATTGACGGGGGCCATCTGGTGGAATCCTTTCAACGATCACTTACACGAAAACCTTAGTAAAGCCGTCATAGACCAAAACAGGTTTGACTTAAGAGGCCTGTTTATGCTTCCTGCTTTCACTGAGGAAGTGCTTCATCAGGCTAAGCAGACTTATCAGGTGTTTGGACTGATAGGGAAGAACAGGCTTTTAAGCAGATACAATAAACCGTTATTTGCCTATAATCCTACGCTAATCATGCAATTGCACACTGCGGAAGGGTATGACTTAGAAACCATTCATAGCTTGATGAACTTAGGGGCTCAGGTAATCATTAGCTCGTGGAGAGAATGGGGACTACACCTCTATATACCTCCTCAGGAAGCGGTGATCCAAAGAATTCTAGGTGCAGCAGAGGCATTAGAGATTCCGGTGAGCTATCCAAAGCACTTGCTGGACCTACCGTATCATTAAGCCGAGTTAAAAACTTATCCAGGGTAAGCTATCTTACTGTGTGATAGGCTACACAAGCGTTATGTAATTATCACAGGACGAAACGATGAGGACAAAAGTAACGCAGGTGACAGAAGTGACGGGCAAACAAAATCTTTTTCGTGGAGTCGCTGAGATAAGAGACTCTACCAAAGGTCTATTGACTGTAACTTTTATGTGAAATGACTAATGGTAGGGTGTAGCCAAAATTGGCGACTCCTAAAATCTCAAAAATGCCAATATCGCCACGCCATTTAGTAGCGAAAGAGACGTAGATCTTAATCAAACAAATATTTTCTGTGCGAGCAACTATACCAGAGTACCCCCTTGGCGTATTTTGATGAAAAATTTCTGACTCTTCTCCCCTCTTCCTCTCGTTCGCAGATAAGCCTCTAAAATCGGATGTTATGCAAATTGTTATGCAAATAAAGCAAAAAGCCACTTACGAATGAACGTAAGTGGCTGACTTTGAAGCTCCCGAAGCTGGGCTCGAACCAGCGACCCTCTGATTAACAGTCAGATGCTCTAACCGACTGAGCTATTCGGGACTGCGTTGAAAGCGAGTGCAAAACTAAGGCATCAGACAGCCTAACGCAAGTATTTTGTGAAAAAAATTTAATTAAATGTTCCGCGAGCGTGGGTGTACTGGTCGTACTGCTCCTGGTATTTTCTTCTAAACTCCAGAGGATCACTGATTCGCGTGAAAACCTGACTCGTTTCCCCCGTGCCGTGAATAGATACCGTTCCGAAGCCGAACATACGACCCCAGACGCTTTGTTCTACCTGAATACTCTCCACTTTGTTCAGGTTTAGCTCAATCGTATCCCGGGAAATAAAGCCGGTTTTGATTACAAGCCGTTTGTTGGTAATCACAAATTCGTCGGACGAACGCTTGATCCAGGCCGCGATGGTAAGCGTAAACAGCGAAGCCCAGGTAAAGAAAATGGTCCAGTGGTAATTGGTTTCAAAAATGACCTGCTCGTCTTTGATCAGGTGATTGTTTACATAGCTACCCATAGTATTCTGTTGTTTTCTGTAATGAGGATGTTTGCCCTACAAAAGTAGAGGGGAATGCTTCTGGTTCAGTACGTTGCCTAAAAATCTAGTGCTAGAACGGTACGTACACGACTTTCTTGGTCTCAAAAAACGCTTCCGTGAAATAATCGGACAGCTCATAAACCGTCGTTTTCTTTCCCAGTTCCTGAAGTTCCTCGGTTAAGTCACCGCCTTTCAGGTATAAAATTCCGTTTTTAAGGTCGTTGAACTGGTTCTTATGGACTTTCGTCTTCACCCAGCCGTAGAAGGGCGTCAGTCGCGTTACAGCCCGGCTCACGATAAAATCGTACGCCGCCGCAGGTACCAGTTCCGCCCGTTTTTGCTCCGCCCGCAGATTGGTCAGCCCAACGGCCTTGGACACTTCTTCCACCACGCGGATTTTCTTCCCAATACTGTCCACCAGATGAAATTGCGAGTCGGGGAACAGAATCGCCAGCGGAACACCCGGAAAACCGCCTCCCGTACCTACGTCCAAAATCTCGGTCATGGGCTTAAACTGCATTACCTTCGCAATGCCCAGCGAATGCAAAATATGCCGTTCGTAGAGGTTATCCACATCCTGCCGGGATACGACGTTGATCTGCTCGTTCCAGAACCGATACAGTTCGCCCAGTTGCCCAAATTGTTCTTCCTGCCGGGGCGTTAGGTCAGGAAAGTATTTTTTTATGATTTCCATGAGATTAATAATCAGAATATAGAACGTAAAATAAGTCAGGGCCTAGCCTAAATTCGGTCTTCTGCTCATTTCCAGGTAATTTTCTTCTTGAAAAAAGTAGATACAAAGCCCATTCCAAGTAGATACCACGTCAGCAGGCCGTCCATAACTGGAATCATACCGGAGCTAAGCCGGCCTCCGAGTGTCTGGTTTGCCCGGCCCCAGAGGTACCAGATCCCCAGCGTACGCAAGGCAAAGATACCACCCGTCCAGGCCATCATTTCGGTATTTCGCTCCAATAGGAAATAAACGAAATTTCCCAGAAATAACACCCAGCAGGCCAGGTGCGAAAACGCCAGCAAACCCAGCAGGAACTGATCCCGTCGTTTGTAATGCCCGCCTACCGATACATGCCGCCGTTTCTGGTGAAACCACGCCGCCCAGCTTTGCTTGGGAATCGAGTACGTAAAACTATCGGGATGCAGGCATACGGCCGTGTTGGAAGCCGTGGCCGCTTTGTTGATAAACAAATCGTCATCGCCCCCTAGTACGTTCAAAAAACCATCAAAGCCCTTATGCTTTAGAAAGAGCGATTTTCGGTACAACAGATTCCGGCCTACCCCCATGTACGGAAGTCCCGCCAGAGCGAAGGAAACGTATTGCAGGGCCGTATAAAAGGTTTCAAACTGAATGAACGTATTCAAAAAGCCCGGCTCCCGCTGATACGGCGAAAAACCCAGTACAATTTCTTTGTCCGGACTTAGTTGCGAAACCATATGCTGGATCCACTGTGGGGACGCTGGACGGCAGTCGGCATCCGTCAGTAGAATGAGATCGTGCGTAGCCGCCTGTATGCCCCGTGTAAGGGCGTATTTCTTCGAGGCAATGTGAGCGGGCGTCTGGTCAATGTGAATCACCCGCAGACGTTCGTAAGCCTCACATTCGAGCTTTAGGAAAGGAAAGGTCCCATCCTCGGACTTGTCGTTGACAATAATGACCTCAAACGTTTCGTATTGCTGGGCATGCAGGATCGGAATCAGTTCCCGTAGATTCTCCAGTTCATTCCAGGCACAAACGACCACCGAAACGCCGGGAAGGCTTTCAGAGATAGCATTTGGTACCGTATAAAAGGCCGTTTTCGAAAAAATCAGCAGGTACAACAACTGAATTCCGACGGCAATACCCAAAAGAATGAAAGCAATCACGGTAGGGTGTCTGTCAAAGCGGCCGCAAAAATAAGCGTTTCTTACGGAATTCGTAAGAAACTAGGGTGGCCCCCTGATTGTTAGTACCTTTGCGTTTTTTTAGGAAGAAGCATATGCAGTTTGAAGTCATAAAACAGGATCAAAAGGCTCGGGCCGGAACGATTCAGACCGATCACGGTACGATTGAAACCCCGATTTTTATGCCCGTAGGAACGGTGGCCAGTGTAAAGGCGGTGCATCAACGGGAACTAAAGGAAGACATTAAGGCTCAGATCATTCTGGGCAATACGTACCACCTCTACCTGCGGCCCGGCTTGGAGGTACTGGAACAGGCGGGCGGTTTGCATAAATTCAACGGCTGGGATCGGCCCATCCTGACGGATTCGGGTGGTTTTCAGGTTTACTCGCTGGCGGGTACGGGACGCAAGATTGACGAAGCGGGTGTGAAATTCAAATCGCACATCGACGGTTCTACGCACGTCTTTACGCCCGAAGGCGTCATGGACATTCAGCGGGCCATCGGGGCCGACTTCGTGATGGCCTTTGACGAGTGCACCCCCTACCCCTGCGATTACGGGTACGCCCGCCGCTCGATGGAACTGACGCACCGCTGGCTGCAACGCTGCTGCGATCGCTTCGATACAACGGAGCCCAAATATGGTCACTCGCAGGCCCTTTTCCCAATTGTTCAGGGTAGTACGTATCCGGACTTACGGCGGCAATCGGCGGAGTTTATTGCTTCGCTGGGCCGGGAAGGAAATGCCATTGGTGGCCTTTCGGTGGGTGAACCCGCCGAGGATATGTACGAAATGACCGACCTGGTTTGCTCCATTCTGCCGCAGGACAAACCCCGCTACCTGATGGGCGTGGGTACGCCAGCGAACATCCTCGAAAGTATTGCTCTGGGTATCGATATGATGGACTGCGTACTCCCCACTCGCAACGCCCGGCACGGCATTTTGTACACGACGCAGGGAATTATCAACATCAAAAACGAGAAGTGGCGGAAAGATTTTAGTCCCATCGATGAAGGACTGGGTGGATATACCAGCACGTTTTATTCCAAAGCGTACCTGCGACATTTATTCAAATCCGACGAATTGCTGGGACCACAAATTGCGAGTGTGCATAATCTTACCTTTTATTTGTGGCTGGTGAAAGAAGCCCGCCAGCAAATTTTAAACGGTACGTATCTGCCCTGGAAAAACCAGATGGTAGAACAGATCATGCGGCGTTTGTAAGGGTGAATCTTTTCCCCGAAACGAAACAGGAAGGAAGCATTCGTCGTATATCTGCTAACGTCTGTCTCCTTTCTGTAAAACGGTTGAGCAACGGAATTAACTTCTATTTTTGCGAGGCCTGATGTTAACTTATCAACCTGGGAATTGTCAGCAATTCCATTAAAATGAGCTTATGAGAAGTATACGCTGTCTGTCTTTAGTCGTACTTACGGGAATGCTAGCCGGGAACGCCGGAGCTCAAACCGATCCTTACCGTCCCAATGCGTTATACGAAGGTCCAAATAAGCTGAATACGTGGTCCATAAGCGTACGCGGTGGATCGCCCCAGTTTTACGGAGACTTACGGGAGTACGATTTTTGGCCAGCTCCGCACCCGAAAGAATACCGCCCAGCCTCGGAACGGGGAGCCGTAGGTTTTGGACTGGATGTGAATAAACAGCTTTCGCACCTGTTTGGAGCCAGTCTGAAGCTCGATGCGGGTAATCTTCGCGGAGCTAAAAGCCGGATTTATAACTCGTATTTCCGGGCCGAATACTTCCAGACCGCTTTGGTAGGAAACATCAACATGAAAAGCCTGCTGTTTGGTCCCCGTAAACTGAATCGCTGGAAGATCGACCTGCACGCGGGTTTTGGCGTACTCTGGTTCAAATCCACAGCTTACGAAATCGGAACGGGTCGCATCAAACGGATGTCGAATATTACGCAGGAAGTCGTTGATAGGGATGGACCCAACGGACCGTACGCGGGCCTGGATGTGTCTCCCAGGAAACGCTCCAATGCGGTGGTATTTCCCGTCGGACTTGCCATTGCCTATGAACTTTCACCCCGATTTGATATTGGTATCGATTTCGTCCTGAATAACGTCAATACGGAAAAACTGGACGCTACCGTTGGGGGCGACAACACCAGTATGTACGATCGGGCGGGTAATCGCGGAAACATTCAGGATTACAAACGCGGAAACTCCGATCTGGATAAATTCGCTACGCCTTATTTGACGCTGACGTACAAGTTTGGAAAAAATGCGATCAAGGTAGGTCGTGACAAGGTTTGGGATTCGGCGAAAGGCACTTACAACCTGCGGTACACTGACCCTCGCCTGCTGTATAAGCCGGAGAAAATTCTTAGCATGTCAGAAATCGATTCGATTGCCAAAGCCAACCGGCCCAAGGACATCGATCCTCGCCTGTTGATCGATTCGGATAACGACGGCGTATCGGATTACTTTGACAAGCAACCGGATACGCCCGCGGGCAGTATCGTTTCCGGAGCGGGGGTTGCCATTGACTTTGAGCAAATCGTTAACTCACTGACGCCGGGTCAGGCCTGTCTGGAAATTTTTGCCAACGTGAATTTTGATTCCGACAAGAGCGTCATCCGGCCCGAGTACAACGAAATGCTGACGCGTATCGTCGAGCTGCTCAACCGGACCAACTGTCGTCTGCAATTGACCGGTCACGCGGATCGTCGCTCTTCAGATCGCCATAACATTACCCTTTCGGAACGTCGGGTACAGGCCGTGAAAAACTACCTCATCAAAGCGGGGGTAGCGAATCCAAGCCGCATCCTTACCGAAGCGTACGGTGCCTTCAAACCGATTGGAGATAACACCACGAAACAAGGTCAGGAGAAAAACCGTCGGGTGGAGTTACGATTCCTACCCTAAAAGTTATCCACATTATCACTGTGGATAAGTAAAAAAAGGAAGCCTTTCGGGCTTCCTTTTTTTGTGGATACGTACAAACGGTACTACTGAATGGTATCGAAACCGCAGTACGGAACCAGTACCTCGGGAATGCGAATGCCTTCCGCAGACTGATTATTTTCCAGCAAAGCAGCCAAGATACGCGGCAGAGCCAGAGCAGAGCCGTTCAGCGTATGCAACAATTGGGTTTTGCCGTCCACTTTGTACCGCAGTTTCAGGCGATTGGCCTGGTAGTTTTCGAAGTTAGAGACAGAGCTACATTCCAGCCAGCGTTGCTGAGCCGCAGACCATACCTCGAAATCGTACGTCAACGCAGAGGTAAAGCTCATATCACCGCCACACAGACGAATAATCCGGAAAGGTAAATTCAGCTTCTGTAACAAACCTTTCACGTGCTCCACCATTTCCTCCAGAGCCTGATACGATTCTTCGGGCTTGCGAATCTGTACCAATTCCACTTTATCGAACTGGTGCAAACGGTTCAGACCGCGTACGTGGGCTCCCCAGCTACCGGCTTCCCGACGGAAACAGGGTGTATAGGCCGTATTTTTAACCGGAAGCTCCTGATCAGCTACAATGGTATCGCGGTAGATGTTCGTAATGGGTACTTCAGCCGTCGGAATCAGGTACAGATCATCGTCGCTGGCGTAGTACATCTGGCCTTCCTTATCGGGTAGCTGTCCCGTACCAAAGCCTGACTCCTTATTGATCAGAATGGGCGGTTGAATCTCCAGATAACCAGCGTCCGCGGCTTCGTTCAGGAAAAAGTTAATCATGGCCCGTTGCAAGCGAGCGGCTTTGCCTTTGTACACCGGGAAACCAGCTCCGGTGATTTTATTGCCCAGCTCGAAATCAATGATGTCGTACTTCTTGATCAGCTCCCAGTGGGGCTGGGCATCATCGGCCAGTACGGGTTTCTCACCCCAGGTGTACACTTCTACGTTTTCTTCAGGTGTACGGCCTTCCGGAACGCTTTCGTGGGGTAAGTTGGGCAACTTGACCAGTTCATCCTGTAACACGGATTCCGCCTGCCGCAGTTGTTCTTCCAGTTCTTTGGAACGGGTTTTCAACAGAGCCGTCTGTGCTTTCGCAGCCTCGGCTTCGTCTTTTTTGCCTTCTTTTATCAGGCCGCCAATCTGTTTGGCCAGGGCATTGGACTGGGCCAGCGTAGCGTCGAGATCGGCCTGCGTTTCGCGGCGTTTCTGATCCAGCGTGAGCAACTGCTCAATGGCGGCTTCGGGTTCTTTGAAGTACTTTTTCTTTAAACCGGCAATCGTTACTTCTTTATTTTCCCGGATGAAGTTGAGTTGTAACATAATCAAGTCGGCACAGGGCCATTAAAATCGTTTGGAATGACGAACAAAAACAACGCGGATGACACTGAATGCACTAAACGAAGCTACGTTTAGGTTCGGCGTCATCCGCGGTTGCTGCGTATCGCCTTAAAGGATCAGGGAGCCGTAAAAATACCCTTCATCGCGTCTTCGTAGTGGAAGAGACGCTCATTGAGTACGTTCAAAGCTTCGTTTTTGTATTTACCATCCACTAAAATGGTAATGTTATGCTCGGAGCCACCGTACGAAATCATCCGGATTGGGATGTTTTTCATGGCTTCGAGTACTTTCAGGGCCACGCCTTCCTTGTCAGCCGAGAAATTTCCGACGATACAGATGATCGTCTGGTTGTAATCGTGGTCTTCCAGATCGGCAAACTGCTTCAGTTCAGCCGTGATTTTCTCCAGGTTTTCTGGATTATCAATGGTAACTGAGACGGATACTTCCGAAGTAGTTATCATATCCACGGGTGTTTTGTACTTTTCAAACACCTCGAATACGCGACGCAAAAAGCCGTAGGCATTCAGCATACGCGTCGAATGGATATAGATGGCTGTAATACCATCTTTGGCCGCAATAGCCTTGATTTCACGCTCGCTCGACTTCGTCGCAATCAGCGTACCGAAGGCAGCAGGCTCCATCGTATTCTTCAAGCGTACCGGTACGCCGCGTAATTTGGCGGGCGTGATGGTACTGGGATGGAGGATTTTGGCACCGAAATACGCCAGTTCTGCGGCTTCTTCAAAGGTCAATTCCCGAATCGGGAACGTCTTCTTTACGATCCGGGGATCGTTGTTGTGCATGCCATCAATGTCCGTCCAAATCTGAATTTCATCCGCCCGGATGGCTCCACCAATCAGGGAAGCCGTATAATCCGAGCCACCGCGTTTGAGGTTATCGATTTCACCGCGAGGGTTCCGGCAGATAAAACCCTGGGTAATGATGAGCTGCTTATCAGGATGCTGGTCGAGCATTTGCCCCAGAGCTTCTTCCGTATGCGAAAGTACGGGCTCGTTATCGGCATCGATCAGCATGAAATCCAGAGCCGGGAAGAGTACGGAGCTTTCTCCCTGCTCCTGCAAATAGGCTTCGAACATCTGCGTCGAAAGAATTTCTCCCTCGGCCACGAGTTCTTTTTCCTGCTTGAGCGTAAACGGACGAATCGACGTAACCGACTGGATAAACGAAAATTCTTTTTCCACAATCGCCTGACCGTTGGCTAAGCCTTCGGGCGTTTGGTAGAGTTCCTCAATGAAGGCGTCGTAATGAGCCCGCAGTTCGGCGATTTTCTGGGCCAGTTCTTCGTCGTTACCCACTTTGGCCAGTTCTCCCATCGCAAGCAGGGCATTAGTCGAGCCGGATAAAGCGGAGAGAACAACAATTTTTTTGCCGTTATCGGCTGTAATCAGGTTTCGAATCGAGTGCATCCGTTCGGGTTTCCCGACGGAAGTACCACCAAATTTCCAGACTTGCATGAGGTACGTATGGTTAAAAAAGGTTTTGTTGTAAGGTTTGAACTGAGTTTAAGGTTTACGTGGGTTTGAGGTAGTTTAAAGTTGGAAAGGGTTTCAAGTGATTAAAGGTTTTCAAACCCTTGTCAAACGTTAAACCCTCGATCAAACCTTTCAACCCTCAAACCACTGAAATCTTCAAACCAGCCTAAAAGGAAACACCCAGCATTTTAATGGCGGTGATAGCGGCTTCGTCGCCTTTGTTGCCGTGTACGCCACCCGCCCGGTCCAGAGCCTGCTGTTGATTGTTGGGCGTCAGCACACCGAAGATGACGGGTTTGTTGTATTGAATACTTACGTTGGTAAGGCCCTGAGCGACGGCGTGATTGATGTAATCATTGTGTTTCGTTTCACCCTGAATCACGCAACCCAGACAAATTACCGCATCAATGTGCGAGGCCTGGGCCGCCAGAGCCGCTCCAAAACTGAGTTCGTAGCTACCGGGTACCGTGCGTACGTGGATAAACTCTTCGTTGGCTCCGTAATTGACCAGCGTCTGGTACGCTCCGGTGAAAAGAGCATTGGTCACTTCACTGTTCCACTCGGCCACCAGAATGGCAAAATGTTTTTCGCTAATATCGGGCAGGTTTTCGGTCGAGAAAACGCTCAGGTTTTTAAGTTCAGAAGCCATTTGTCACAGATAGAGAAAGTGATACACTAACGATAGACAACAAAAAAGGGATGCGACCATATGGCCTCATCCCTTTCATTTTTAGTGCGATATCGCCCCAAATTACTCGGAAGCCGGCCCTTCTAAGATGGCCTTGTATTTCTTCGCAGTTACATACTCAGCCGATTGAGGGTAGTTCTCAATAATCTTCGAGTACGAATCGATGGCTTCCTTGTTCTGATTAGCTACTTCGTATGCCGTAGCCAGTTTCAGCAGGTACGTTGGGGTAAAGAATTTGTTGGGCTTGTAATCAGCCGCTTTTTTGTAGTAATCGATGGCGTTTGACGCGTCCTTTTTCTCCAGATACGCATCACCAATCAGAGCATACGCCCGAGCCTGAATCAGGAGGTCGTTGCTGCTAAAATCTTTCAGTTGCTCAATAGCCTGGTCGTACTTGCCTTGTTTCAGCAGAGCTACACCAGCGTAAAAACTCGCCAGTTTACCAGCTTTCGTAGAGCCATATTCATCCGCAATGGCCGTCAGTCCCTCTACACCGGGACCGCCTTTCAATGCTTTATTCAGAGAATCTGCTTCAAATTCATTGACTGCCGGATACAGAACGGCAGAGGCTTCCGCGTTTTGTGTATCCTGCCAATACTGATAGCCAAAAAATAGCCCGACTGCTGCAATGGCTGCAGCAATAATGCCGTACACTACTTTCTGATTTTTATCAAAAAAAGACTGGGCTTTTCCGAACTCGCCCGCTAGTCCTTCGGGGCTTTCCAGGAACTCCAAGCCACTGTTTTTCTTTGCCATTGTTAGGTGCTATTGAAATTGGAACGCAAAAGTAAGCAACCCAGCGGATAGCTCAAACGATTACGCCTAAAGATTTAGGCGTATCTGCAAAATAGTTCCAACCAGATGTAACAGTTTAGCGTTTAGTACTTTCTACGCTAGTATTGCCATACGCCGGGCAATTGTTCTTACGAGCACACGAGGCCAGCGATACAAGTGTTAGAAGAACCAGCAGGTAAGCGGATTTTTTCATGGAATTGGATGCGGATAAATACGTTTGTGAATGCTTAAACCTCAGCAAGTTACAAATTATTTTCAATAAATACGGCAGGAATCGTTTCCGGGTTTCCTGCCGTATCATTTTCCTATTTTTCCTGTTGCTCGACTAGTTCCGGGTTTTCCTGAGCCCGAGCCTGCATTTCAGCGGATTCGGCAATGCCTTCCTTCGGCTTCAAGCCATAGCCCAAAATCTGTAACATACTTTCGTGCGTTTGCTGGGGAGCAAACAAACGGCTGGTGATGTTGCCATCTTCGTCCAGGTCTACAATGACGTGTTTGGGGGCTGGAATCAGGCAGTGCTGAATACCGCCGTAGCCACCCAATGATTCCTGGTACGCTCCGGTATGGAAAAAGCCGATGTACTGATCTTCTTTGTCAATATCGAAACTAGGTACGTACAAGTCTTCCGAATGAGCTTCGGTGTTATAGAAATCCTGCGAGTCACAGGTTAATCCACCGAGGTTCACTTTCTCGTAGGGCGAATCCCAGTTGTTCACCGGCAGCATGATGTATTTCTGACCAATACCCCATGAATCAGGTAGTTGCGTAATAAAGCTGCCGTCAATCATGTACCACAGCTCACGGTCGTTCTGCTGTTTTTTATCGATGACTTTATAAATCACCGCTCCACTCTCGCCGACCGTGTAGCTACCAAATTCCGTGAGAATATTCGGAACCGGTACGTTATTCTTGTTACAGATCCACTGAATATTTTCAATGATTTCGTCGATCATGGCCTGGTAATCGTACTTAAAGAATACCGAGGTTTGAATGGGCAGCCCACCGCCAATATCGATCGAATCCAGGTCGGGACATACCTTTTTCATTTCGCAGTATTTGAACATAAAGCGAGTCAATTCCGACCAGTAATAGGCGTTATCCTTAATACCGGAATTGATGAAAAAGTGAAGCATTTTCAGCTTCAGTTTCGGATTGGGCTGGATTTTGTTTTTGTACAAATCCATGATATCCGAATACCGGATTCCCAGACGTGACGTATAAAACGAGAAATTGGGTTCTTCATCGGTAGCAATCCGAATGGCCAGATTTACGGCCTCGGTGTGCGTATTTTCGATGTAATAGTCAATTTCTTTCAGGTTATCGAGTACGGGAATACAGTTAAACCCGTCATTGATCAGGTTCGTGATGTATTTTTGGTACTGCGGAAGTTTATAGCCGTTACAAATGATAAACGTATTCTTCGTCAGCTTCTCCTGCCGGTACAGCTCCCGGATGATGGCGATGTCGTACGCTGAAGAGGTTTCTAAATGGCAGTTATTACTCAGCACTTCTTCCAGAATGAAATGGAAGTGCGAAGATTTCGTACAATAACAGTACGTATAGCTGCCCTTGTAATTGAATTTCTTCATGGCGTTCCGAAACAGCAACCGGGCGTGCTCGATATGCTCTTCGATTTTAGGCAGGTACGTAAGTTTGAGCGGCGTACCGTACTGACGAATAATATCCATCAGTGGGACATTATTGAAGAGTAGCGTGTTCTTCTCGTCCACACCGAATTCCCGGGTTGGGAATTCAAAGGTTTGCTCAATAAGATCAATGTAGTTTTTCATCCTTTGGGACGGAAATACATTTTAAAAGGTGAATTATATCGAAAAACTTGAACTCACGCGGCTTTAAAGACTTACGCCTGCAAAGACCGATTGAAAACAAGCGTGCGAAATTGCACGGAAATTATAACCTTTGCAACCGAAAAACCGTCGCAATAATTGCAGGTTCGGTCATTTTTTTTGTCCGTGGCCCCAAGATTGGCTTTTCAACGAAAGGAGCCAGGAAAGTAAAATTTTAAAAGCTGATTTTGAATGACTTTATCCAGTGAAATAACCCCGTCTCAACGCATTCACTTTATTGCGATCGGTGGAGCAGCCATGCACAATCTGGCTCTCGTGTTGCATCAGAAAGGAATCCTCGTAACGGGATCGGACGATGAAATTTATGAACCGGCCCAATCGCGTCTGCAACAGGCGGGCCTTTTACCGGATCAGATGGGCTGGTTTCCCGAAAAAATTACGCCAGAACTGGATGCCGTTATTCTCGGCATGCACGCCCGGGCCGACAATCCCGAGTTACTGAAGGCTCAGGAACTGGGCATTCGGGTCTACTCCTACCCGGAGTTTGTGTATCAGCAAAGCCTGAATAAACAGCGGGTGGTCATTGCGGGTAGTCACGGAAAAACCACTACTACAGCCATTATTCTGCACGTACTGAAGTTTTTCAACCGGAAATTCGATTATCTGGTAGGAGCCCGGGTGGCGGGTTTTGATACTATGGTCAAACTTTCCGACGATGCTCCGGTGATCGTGATTGAAGGCGATGAGTATTTTTCTTCGCCGATTGATCGTCAGCCGAAATTCCTGCATTATCATCCCCACATTACCCTGATTTCGGGCATTGCCTGGGACCATATCAATGTGTATCCGGAATTTGAGGAATACGTTCGTCAGTTTGAACTGCTGGCCGAAGATTCACCCAAAGGCGGCATGCTCATTTACGACGATACCGACGACGTCATATCGGTGATTTGCAAGAAAGAACGGGCAGATGTACAACCCGTTGGCTACGGCGAACACCCGCACGTGATTCGCGACGGCGTAACATATCTGCTTAAACCCAACGGCGAGGAAGTCCCCCTGAAAATCTTCGGTGGGCATAACATGAAAAACTTGAACGGAGCCCGAATCGTTCTGGAGAAACTGGGCGTGGAAGATTTCATGTTCTACGAAGCCATTCAGTCCTTCTCGGGTGCCGCGAATCGGCTGGAACGGGTGGGTGAGAACGAGCAGACGGTTATTTTCCGGGATTTTGCTCACGCTCCGTCTAAACTGGAAGCTACGTCTACGGCGGTGAAAAGTCAGTTTCCCGAACGTAAACTGGTCGCAGTTGTGGAATTACACACGTTCAGTAGCCTGAATAAATACTTTTTGCCGCAGTACAAAGGCAAGTTCAATACGCCGGATGTGGCCGCCGTGTACTACAGTCCGCATACGATTGAACACAAAAAACTGACTCCGATTTCACCCGAAGACATCATTGAAGCTTTCGGAAATCCAGCCCTGCAGGTGTTTACGGACAATCAGGCCTTGAAAGAATTTTTGTTGAGCCAGCAGTGGGACGAGTCCAATTTGCTGCTGATGTCATCCGGTACCTTCGATGGGTTAAATATTCCCGAACTGGTAAAAGAGGTGCTGGGGTAAATTTTTAGCGAAATTTTTACGTTTGTAAAGCGGACGCCAAATGACGTCCGCTTTTTTATGCGACTGGCTATGAGAAGGTTACTGATATTATGCGTACTTTTGTGCCTCGTTTTTCAAAATCAGGCTCAAACCACCCGCCTGACCTCGGGGATTCGGGGACAGGTCATCTGGAAATCCGGTAACCAAATGCCCTCGCCCGACCGGCCGGCATCGGCGGCCAAGGGCGTAAAGCGGGAAGTCTGGATTTATCAGCTAACGAATCAGAATCAGGCCGAACAGCAGGAAGGTTTTTACCGGAACATTCGAACCAAACGGGTCAGGAAAGTAGTTACCGATGCCAGCGGTCGCTTTAAAGTCAAGCTTGCCCCGGGCCGCTACTCGCTGTTTACCAAAGAGCCGCAGGGCTTATGGGCGAACCTTACGGATGGGCAGGGAAATATTTTTCCAGTAACCGTTCGAAAAGGGAAATACGAAGAGATTCAATTTGAAATCAATTACGCAGCCGTTTTTTAGAGTTCAGAAGCAAGAAACCGGAGACAGAAGATGGCGGCCTTCGTTCTGGTTTCCGGTTTTAAAGACTTGTTTCCATTCGCATGAAAACCAAGACATTACGAAAGAATAAAGTAAACATCGTTACGCTGGGCTGTTCCAAGAACCTGGTCGATTCCGAAAACCTGTTCACGCAGCTCAAGGGTAATGGCTACGCAGTAGCTCACGAATCCGAGCGGGACGATTCCCAGATTGTGGTGATCAATACCTGTGGCTTCATCGACAATGCCAAGCAGGAATCCATCGACACCATTCTTCGCTACGTAGACGCCAAGGCCGAGGGTATGGTGGAGAAAGTGTACGTAACGGGCTGTCTGTCGCAACGGTACAAGGACGAGCTGGAAGTCGAAATTCCGGAAGTAGACGCCTGGTTTGGCAGTAACGAAATGCCCCGCCTGCTCAAGACGCTGAAGGCTGATTACAAGCACGAGCTCGTGGGCGAACGCTTACTGACCACGCCTGCTCATTACGCCTATCTGAAAATTGCGGAAGGTTGCGATCGTCCCTGTAGCTTCTGTGCCATTCCGCTGATGCGGGGGAATCACGTTTCCCGTACAATTGAAGATCTGGAAACCGAAGTCAAGTCATTAGCTCGCCGGGGTACCAAAGAGCTGATTTTGCTGGCTCAGGACCTGACGTATTACGGACTGGATATTTATAAAAAGCGGAATTTGGCCGAGCTGATCGACCGTCTTTCGGACGTCGAAGGAATCGACTGGATTCGTTTACAATATGCGTACCCCTCCGGTTTCCCGATGGACGTGCTCGACGTCATGAACGCCAAGCCTAACATCTGTAAATACCTGGATATGCCCCTGCAAACGGGCTCGACGGAGTTGCTGAAACTGATGCGGCGGGGCATTACGCGGGAAAAAACCGAAGAACTTATCCATACCATTCGCGATAAAGTGCCCGGTATTGCTCTGCGTACCACCCTGATCGTGGGTCACCCCGGCGAGACGGAAGAACTGTTCGAGGAAACGTACCGCTTTGTGGAAAACACACGATTCGATCGTTTGGGCGTATTCCAGTACTCGCACGAAGATCAGACGCACTCGGCAACGATGGAAGACAGCGTACCGGCGGAAGAAAAACAGCAACGGGCCGACGACATCATGGAACTGCAACAGGGCATTTCCCTGGAGTTGAACCAGGCCAAAATCGGTCAGATCTATAAAGTACTGTTTGATCGGAAAGAAGGCGGTTATTTTATTGGACGTACTGAATTCGATTCTCCTGAAGTAGACAACGAAGTACTCGTCGCTGCTAACCAGTACGTACGTCAGGGCGATTTTGCTCAGGTACGGATTACATCGGCGGAGGAATTTGACCTTTACGGGGAGTTGGTGTAGGGTTTGAAGGGTGTTTCAGGTTTGAGTAAGTGTTAAGTTTAAAAGGGTTTGAATGGGGTTTAAGGACACCTGTTCAAACCTTTGCTTTTTTGATACGGTTGATGAATGTTCAACTTCAATCAATCAACCTTAAAACGCCATCAACCTTGAAACCTTTTCAAACGAATCAAACCTGAAACGTCCTCCAATCAGCCTCTGCTCTCCCGCTCCAACTAAACTTTCACCGCCTTTTGAACTAAGCCGTTGGCGAACGAGTTTGTTTGCCAGTCCCGTTTTACGAACTTCGGGCTCCAAATCCCGGTATTATGCAGGTTAGCTGTATTCCTTTAGCCCATACGCGGCAGTTTTCTTCGTTATTTCAAGCGTTTATTTCCGGTCAGGAAAATCTAAAACCTTTTTACGGTGAATTTCCTGATTTAGAAGGATTTAGAAAGCAGATTGAGCAAAAGAAATTCGATGTACAGAAGCGGCAGACGCTGGTTTCGGTGCTCGAAAAACAATACGCAGAACTCGATTCCAAGCCTGATTTTCAGGTTTTACTGGATGAAAAAACCTTCACCGTAACCTCGGGTCACCAGCTCAATCTCTTTACGGGACCGTTATACGTTATCTTCAAGTTAGTAACGGCCATTAACCTGGCCCGGCGACTGAAACAGGATTTTCCGGAGTATACGTTCGTACCCGTGTACTGGATGGCTACGGAAGACCATGATTTTGAGGAAATCAATCATTTCCGGCTTTCGGGGAAAACCCATACCTGGTATACGCAACAAAAAGGAGCCGTGGGCCGGATGAATCCGAAGGAACTGGCGACTCTGTTCAAGCAAATTCCGGAACGACTGCCCTTATTCGAGCAAGCTTATCTGCAGCATTCTACACTGGCTGACGCGGTTCGTTATTACATTCACGAATTACTTGGAGCCGAGGGCTTAATCTGTATTGACGCGGATGACCCGGCGTTGAAAGCCGAGTTTCGTCCCGTAATCGAAGATGATCTCTTCAATCATACGGCGTTTAAACTCGTTCAGGAAGCTTCTGAAAAACTGGAAGCCATAGGCTATAAACAGCAGGTCACACCCCGCGAAATCAACTTCTTCTATCTGAACGAAGGTATTCGGGAACGTCTGGTACCAGATGAAAACGGAGTTCGGGTGAATGATACGCGATTGACTTTTGATAAAGATAAAATTCAGTCACTACTGGATCAGTCGCCGGAAGTATTCAGTCCGAACGTTATTCTGCGACCCGTATATCAGGAGGTGATTTTGCCCAATCTGGCGTACCTCGGTGGACCTGGAGAGTTGGCGTACTGGTTGCAACTCAAGCCGGTATTTGATCATTACCAGATTCCCTACCCCATCCTGATGCCGCGTAATTTTGCCATGATTATTAGTCAGGCAACGCAGCGGCGGATTCAGAATCTGGGCCTGACGCCGGAAGAACTCTTCCAAGATGAAGCAACGTTACGCCGGCAGTATGTAGAAAAACACGCGGCTTACTCCCTGGATATTCAGCCTGATCTTCAACAGATGCTGGAGGCCTTGGAAGCGATGCGAACGAAAGCCGTACAAGTCAATCCGACGCTGGACGGGCACATCAAAGCAGAAGCTCAGAAGCTCAGAAACTGGGCCGAACGGTTAGACCGCCGGTTGGTGGCTTCCGAAGCCCAAAAACAGGAAACGGGGGTGCGGCATTTGAGTGAATTGAAAGCGTACTTGTTTCCCGGTGGCGGCTTGCAGGAACGTACGGATAACTTCCTGAATTTTTACCTGGCCAATCCGGCGTTTATCAGTCAGCTACTGGACCTGTTCGATCCGTTCTGTTACGAATTTTATATGCTTACGGAAGCCTAACCTTGGTTAGGCTGGTAAAAAAACCGCTGATCTGAGTCCATTCAGATCAGCGGTTTTTGGGTTTTGATGGGGCAGCATATCTCGATACCCCGCATTGCATGCGGGGCTATGTGTATTGAACCCCTTCGGGGTTGGGGGTTTGGTTGGGAAGGGAACAGGTACCCATGGTTAAAATGTATTTACCCTTTTGAAGCCCTATACTCAGTCTTCCCGTCTCAAATTTCAGTTTTAGAAACTCGCTAACAGATTGTCCGTAGCATCCGCTACGGACTTTTTAGTT
>NZ_NMPS01000106.1:0-1769 GCF_002261125.1 Siphonobacter sp. BAB-5385
TCATACTGCTGCGTTAAGATAGCATTTGGTAAATTGTTGATTTACATAATTGTTCAATGAAACCAAGCTGCATAATGTTCATTACTTAGGTGTTTAAATCAATAGAGTACACGAAGGTTGAACAGTTTGATGCTATTCTATAAAAGGGACCTCGGGCTGATAAATGCTTGCAGAGCAATGAAAGCAGGATTAAGCCGTATACAAAGCTATAGGGCTAACAATGCCTACTTGCTATTCATGGAAGTGTTTGCATTCGTACGCAAGTACCTACCCGAAAGCCCTTCATTTCTCCACCTTCGCACTCAAGCCCTCTTTGTGGAGGCCTAATAGATAGTAGATAGCTAAGTCGGATAGCTGGAAGGGGTATCAAGGCCAAAGTTAGGTGTAAAACGCACCTTTTCCGAAGCAAATCAGTCCAGCAATCGAGCAAAAACAACTTAGCTATATAGTCCATGGAGACGACCGGCTACAAAAAAGCCTACCCGTGATAGTGGGTAGGCTTTTTCATTGACTGCTATCCAGGTTAGGGTAATGGTTTTTTAGAAATAAAGACTTGGCCATGCCTGCTGCTACAATATTTTCCCTGGCATAAGACAGCCGAACAGGCCAGATAGACACGTTGCCGAGAGTCCAGACTAATACCCTTGACATTTACCACCTGGGGAAGGTATACCACTCGACCATCAGACGTTTGCAGGCCTGATTTGTCCACATAAGGAGGTATTGTATAGGAGGGATCAACCTTGTATTCCTCTACAGGCTTATACGTAATGCCATTGGCTGCCGTAACCGCCTTTTTGAGTCCGCCATGAGGACGGCTAAACGAATCGTCCGAGGTACGTTTCTTCCAGGTCTTGCCATAATCCAAGCTATAGTATCTGGGACCGGCAATGTAAAGCTCAGGATTGTCCTGAATTTTCAATAAGCTTGAATAAGCATTAATCGTATCTCCTGAGGCAGAAAATCCGAATATGGATTCATTGCTAGCATATTTGGTTGTCTGCCAAGTCTTCCCCTGATCAAGGGTACGATACAATTGATTACCTAGGGAAATAATTAACGTACTGTCAATGTTGCCGTAGACGGCCTCAACAAAACCGTTTTCAGGGGCTGTAAGTATAATCCAGTCATTGAATTCAAGGGGTGCAACAGGAGCAGGAGTAATAATCTCCGGTTCATCGGATTGGCAGGCCGTCAAGCTAAGTAACAAAAGAGCAAAGAGGTAGAAGGACTTCATTAGAAAATGAGGTTGGGTGGTTCAGGGCTGAAAGCTACTGTTTAGCCTTCAATCAGCCAAGCAGAATATACGTTAAAAGGTGTTGATGCTTTTTGGTAAGCTAGCAATGCAGCTTTTGATGAGAATGAAAAATATTCATACAAAGAGCATGTCTTTAACACATGCAAATATTTACAAGTGTTGAAGAAGCCTTCGAATGGTTTCTGGAGAATAGCTGCAAAAACCTTCCCCCGGATGAAAAGAAAGGCGAGTTAACTGCAACATGCAGTCGAATATTACCTGGCGGTAATGGAATTGCTCAAGCCCCTTTACCGACATGTAGAAGCCTCTATGAGTACTAAACCCTTTATGACAGGTTCCTCTAGTCGGCAGATTACATGCATTAGCAGTCATGCCTTCCGGAACGAACAGGAGCATTGGGGCAGATGTTTGCCTGCTACGTAGCCGCTATCCCGGCTGTAGTTCTTCATGACATTCCAGCCCATGGTGTAGCTCAGATGTTTATGGACGTGAGTCATCTCATCAAGCAGCT